>CAYXUE010000007.1:63877-67313 GCA_964467885.1 uncultured bacterium
CACCGTTCCGAACGCCAGCGGCAGCCCGCTACCCACGTTGTTGGTGATGGTGCCCTCTTCGGCCGAGATCCGGATGGTCTCGGCGCCTTCGGCGGACAGCGGTCCGAGGAGGATGTCCCCGTTGTTGGTGATGGCGGTCCCGAACCCTGTGCCGCCGAGCGCCTGCAGCAGGTGGCCGGTGCCGGAGTTCTTGATGGACACCGCGGCGCTGCTGCTGTTCGCCCGGAAGCTGATGGTCCGCGACACCTGGCCGCTGTTGGAGACGGTCAGCTTCGTGTCTTCTAGACGTTCCAGTTCGGTCTTGGTCTCAGCGAAGTTGTCGTTCAGCAGGCTGTTGAGCGCTTCTGCCGAGAGGATGTCGCCGTCGCTGAAACTCGCGGTCGTGAAGGTGAACGCTAGCGTCCACACCCCGAGACCCAGGGCGGCTGTGAGGGCGATCGTTCGTAGGGTTCTGCGTCTTCTCATGTCGTTGCTCCTTTGGAGGCGGCCGACGCCGCCAGGTCACTGGTTCTAGATGTCATCCGCTGCCGAGATCGGCTCCATGAGCCTGTCGCAGCGCCCCTCATTCGCCGAGCAGGCATTCCCCGAAGTTGGTGCTGCCGAATACGCATGTGGGGGAGGTGCCGGCAGCGGTGGTGAATCTGAAGGTGTACGCCTCATCCATCGGATGGCCATCGGCCGAGGCGGCGGAAGCGGCGATCGTGATGGTGTACTCCTCGTTCGGCTCCAGATCGGAGGCCGGATCGCAAGTCAGCCGGTCGCCCAAAGCGTTCCACGAGAACTCGCAGGCTATGGCCGGGCTCGCGTTGAACGCCCCCACGGTGGGAGCCAGGTTCATCCCTTTGGAGAAGCTGACGTTGATGTTGCTGTTCCGTCCGATGTTGGACGCGCCGTTGCTTGGCGTGGTGCCGGTCACGATGGGCACTTCTCCCGCGGGCTGGGGCGTGGCGCTCACCGCTGCGGTCCGCGTCGAGCGCGCACCCGAGGCGGTCTTGGCGTCGATGGCGAAGAAGTACTCGGTGCCATTGTCGAGGCCCGACACCCGGTGCGTCGTCTTGTCTGCCGGCACCTCGGCGACCCTTTCGAGCTCCGTGGCGCTGGTGCCCTGGTAGATGCCATACGACTCCAGGTCGTCGCCGTCGGCTTCCTCCCAGGTCAGGTCCACGTAGCGGTCGCCGGCCTCTGCTTTGAGGCCTGTCGGCGTGACTGCGCTGGGAGTCGGATCCCCGCCGGGAGGCGCCCCGTTACAGGCCGCCAGGAGCAGGAGGAGCGCCCCCGCCAAGAGGGCCGCTGCTCTTCGAGCCGTCATGTGTCCACGGCTCCGTGTTCGGTACTCATGTACTACCTCCTTAGGAAGGGGCAGCCCTGCGGCCGTAACGCCCTTCCGCGCTTGGGCCGGACGCAGCCCTAGCGCACTTCGCTTGGTGAAGCGACGATGGCGTCGAGCACGCCGGCCGGTTCACGAGGAGGCACCATAAGAACTAGGCGTCAAATCAGTGTCAAAGTTGGTTCTGGCAGCGTTTGGAGGACGCTCAAGGCGCCCGAGTTGGCATCGAGCGGCTGCACGAACCAGGAGCCCGCCAGCGTGACGCTGACACCTCCACCGCTGGGACCCCGGTCGGGCGTGACGGTGAGCAACTCCACCGTGGTCAGGTGCAGACCGCCAGGCGTCGTACAAGCGGCCAACGCCAGCAGCAGCGCCAGGGGGAACGCGAAACGTAGCAGACGGACGGAACGAGAACGAGCAGATCTCACGGAAGGAGGCATGCGAACCCTTCATACGGGCGGCTAGAAGCCGCGTCGCCCCCCGCAAAGTGGATTGTGATCAGATTTCACTAACTAAACTCATACAGTGAAGACATCAAACGCGCCGGTCAACCCAGTGGTAGTTACTGCCTTGGCGTCGGAGGGCCTTCCCGCGGCCCGGAAACCAGCGTCCCTGTTCGGATGTGCGGTCCTCGTTAGACCTTGAGTCGTACCGTGGGTTCACGGCCGGGGGGAGTGTGGGAAGTACACGTGCTGGAGGGGAGCCGCCATGGACGATTTCACGCTTAGCGTCGCCATGAGCCATGAGACTCGATCCGAACCACTGTCCGCCGCGAACTGGACCGTGGGCCCCGACCTGCGACTGACGTCGTGGAACGGCGGCGGGCTGGTGCCCACGCGAGCCGCGCCCGACATCATCCCCGGCAGGCACATCGCGGAGATCCTGCGAGCCTACGGCATCGACAGGATCGCGCTGTCCGCACACGAGCGAGCCCTCGAAGGCCTCGACACCCAAGTACAAGTCAAGGCCGAGGGCCGCGAGTTCAGGGCAAGCCTCACTCCCCTGCGGAATGGCAGCGCCCGGGTCATCGGCGTGGTCGGAGTGGCGGTGGAGGTCACGGACCCCGCACGCGAGACGGAGCGTGCCCGCTTGGAGCGCTTCGTGGCCGAGTACAAGTCCCTGGCCGATTTCAGCGCTGAGATCGAAACGATCCACGACACGGACGAGCTGATCGAGTACGGCATGGAGCGGCTGCTGCAGGCCTTCAAGTTCGACGCAGCCATGTTCACCGAAGTGCGCGACGACGCCCTCCATTACGAACGCCTGCGCGGACTGACGACGAAGGAACTCATCCGCACCTTGCGCGTCCCGCAACCGCTGGGAGCGGGCGTCAACGGCCAGGCCGCGGTTACGCGCCAAGCGCTCTACGTGGACGACTACCCCAACTGGGAAGCACGCTACGAACCGTACGTGGCCTCCGGAGTGCAGTCCATGCTGGCGCTGCCCGTCCACCGGAACGGGCAGGTGGTCCACACGCTGTCGTTCGCTACGTTGAACCGCCGCGCGGAACTCGACCAGAACGCCGTGCGCATCGCTGGTGGCTTCGTCAGGCGCCTTGAGAACGCCTTCGAGCGCACTCAGCATCTCGAGGAGATCAAGGCCACGCGCGAAGCGACCTTCCGATCGCTCGGTTTGGCGCTCGAGTACCGCGATCTAGAAACGCGCGGGCACACCGACCGCGTGGTGGAGTTATCACGGCGCTTCGCCGCCGGCATGGACCTCGACCACGAAGAGTGCCAGGCGCTAGCGTGGGGCGCCTACCTGCACGACCTTGGCAAGGTAGCCGTGCCGGACGCCATCCTCCTCAAGACCGGCAGGCTCACCGACGAAGAGTTCGACATCATCAGGCAACACACCATCTACGGGGTGGAGATGACGCGCGATATCGCTTTCCTGCCCACAGCCACGGTGGAGGTCATCCGCAGTCATCACGAGCGCTGGGACGGCTACGGTTACCCGGACCGGCTCGCCGGTGAGGACATCCCGCTGCTGGCTAGGATGTTCAGCCTCGTCGACGTGTACGACGCCCTCACCAGCGAACGGCCCTACAAGAACGCCTGGACGCACGCGGAGGCGGTCGCCGAGATCCAGAAACAGGCCGGCCGCCAG
>CAYXUE010000008.1:0-52083 GCA_964467885.1 uncultured bacterium
CACCTGCGGGAAGGTAGGTGTCCCCCAACTGCGGGGAACTGGGTGTCCCTTGACATGCGGGAGGCGGTGGAGGACACGGTTAACTCCTGGCTGCGGAGCGCGCAGGCCACGTACGGCAGCGTCTACACCGACCTGAGCTACAGCTACAGCATCAGCGGCACCTCGATCTCCGGCAACAACGCTAGCGTGACCGTGCGTTACAGCGGGAGCGTCACCGAGATCTTGACGGGCCAGCGGCACTCCGCCTCTGGCACCTCCAGCGCCACGTTCAGGTGGAACGGGTGTGGGTGGGGGGGTACCGGGGTGGAGTACTGAGCCGCAGCATTCGGGTGCGGGCCGATCGGCGGAGTCTTACACCGTCCTGAGACTCACGCTTCTCGGGGTGGGTGCTAAGTCGCTTGAGACAACGAGCGTGACCTCAGAGACGCGATGAAGCCTGTCTCTCTAGTAAATCGGGGAGTGCGCTTCGAAGCCTCGGGTAAGCGTTGGCCCCCGGCGGGTGGAGAACGTAAGTACGCTAGAGGGCGAGGTCTTACAACCCTCTTACATTAAGCCTACATTTCCAGTTTGCGGCTTGATTTAGAGAGAACAATTTCCGATTAGTGCGTAACTGTCACAGTTAGATCTAGGGTCAGAGTGTCCCTGAACCCTAACTAGTCGGTCCTGAAGAATCGCGTTAGTGCGCGCCAGAAGGTGCTGGACTGCGCCGCCGGAGTTCTAGGGCTTCGAGCAACCCAGCCAGGAATCGAGCCAAAAGGGTCGGGCTGGCAGCTAGGGCCCGCATGATCTTGTGCAGGTTCAAGGCCGCGGCGGCCAGCAGCGCATTGATCCGGTCACCCAGCGCGCCTTTCAAGCGGTTCCGGTTCAGCCTCTTATGCTCCTTGAGGTGCCCGATGGTCGGCTCGATAGCTGAGCGGCGCTTCATCCAGCGCCACACGCTCTTCGGGGTTCGGCCGCGCCGGCGCTTATCGACGTTCACGATGATGGGCCCCTCGTAATCATGCCCGCGGTAACCCATGTCCACGTACACCCGCTCTGGCTCCCTACCGACCAGCTCGTCGACCTGCTTCAGCGTCGCCTTCAGGGTGTGCCCGTCGTAAGGGTTACCCGGCACGGCCTTGGCGGCCAGCACCCAGCCGCCTTGGCTGGTCACCGCCAAGGCGACCTTGCAGCCGAACTCGTAACGTTTGTGCGCCTTGCCCTTACTGATGCAGTCCACGCTCGGTTCGTGTAAGCTGTAGAGCTTGCGTTTATCCGTCCGCTCTTGCTGGTGCAGGCGGGTACTCAGGGCCAGCAGCTCCTTCAGTTCCGGGCTGGGATCCACCACCTTGCGCTGCACGTCGCGAATGACGCGCCCCAGGATGGTGCGGAGTCGCCTCGTTTCGCGCCTGGCTCTCTTGAACTGCTTCGCGTGCGCGTAGCGCGACTGCATCAGTAAGGCTTGCTTACCGACTCGCACGTAAGACTGCCTGAGCTGCACCCCTTCGGCTTGGGCTTGCTTCACAAGCTTCTCCCGGGCGCGGTCAAGCAACCGAGCGTCCGTCGGGTGCCGAACGTTCTTCTCCATCACCGTGTTGTCCACATTCACGCGCGCCACCTGACTGGCCTTGATCAGGTTCAGGCGTAAACCCGCCTGAATCGACTCCTTCAGTAATTGCTCGGCGCCGGCGTCACCCACTCTCGTGCGCCAACGGCTCATGCTCGAAGGATCGATGGGCGGCTCGTGCTGGAAGAACTTCTCGCCCGAGAAGTACTGCCAGTAAGGGTTCTCCACCCACTGCGCCAGCACGCCCTCATCGCTCAGGTCACTGGTGTACTTCAGGTAATGCAGCGCCACCAGCAGCCGCGTCGGTGCCGGCGGGCGACCGACCTTGCTGTCGGCGTAAGGGGCGCCGAACGCCGTTTCGAAGCTCACCCAGTCGATCTCGCCTGCTAAACGAACCAAGGGATGCCGTGGATCCACCAGGTACGCGAGCTCGGTTTGGAACAGCACGCCCTGCGGGTCCTCCACGGCGCTTTTCGCGGGTTTCATGACCCATCATAGAGCAAGGAAACACCGCCCAGCACGCCGAAACTGGAAATATGACGACACAAAACCAGCACAGAACTACCCGCCGCCATCGGGCTAAACGAGATTATTCAGCGTCGACTAACTATGGTTTCCGGCGCCCACGAAGCTTATTGTGAGGCGTCGGAAGTTCTTGTAAGCGAGAGCTCCCCGTAACCTCTACAAGCTTGGTGGCTTTGCGACTTTCTCGCGATCTGAAGCGCAGAACCAGGGTGGTGAGGATTTTCCCGAACCGGGAGGTTTGCTTGCGGCTCATCACAGCCCTGTGCATGGAGCGAAGTTAGGAGCGGTTATCGGGTAGGTAGTACCTCTACAGGGAGCTGCTCGAGGGCGCCTCGGCTCCGCCGACGGTCGCCGCGGCGGGCATGGCAGCCTTGCGATGACCGGCCTGGAGTGACCTACCGACTTCAAGGGACTCGACTTACGGCCTCTTGCCTGATATTCGAGCTTCTCGCTTTCTTCTAGCTCTATTCATGGTTATGTCTCATCTTTCACTTGTGTGGTCACACGTTGCAAATCGGATATTTGTCCCATCTAGTTCTCACCTATGCCTGCTACTCTTTCGCTTGGAGGCAGCTTAGGCTGCCGCTACTCGAAGGCGATGAAGCATGTGCCGCTAAGTGGGCGCTTGGTACATGCAGAGCCAGTGGCGCAACCGGTCGAGTTCTTTTTTGTCTGCTCCAAACACCTGGTTAAGCACCCACACTTTTCGAACGTCGTGACCCGACGTTCGGAGGCTATGAACCGCAGATCCCCATTTGGGCATCAAGGGACGCGGGGAGCCAGTGATGCAACCGGCCGGACGTATACGTATGTGCCTGGTTGCATCCCAACCACGGGAGCTGGTTTGGATGCAAATGAATCACCGAATTACCGCTACGGAGCAAGCCGCTTGGCGCAACGTTGCGGATAAGTACAAGAGAACTCTCCTCTTCGCTGTATCGACCCTCGTGATCGCCGTGCTCGCGGCTTGCGGTCAACCTGCAGTTTCTCCTGAAGTGGCGGAAGAACGGCCCGTCACTGAAGGTCAGGATGCCGGCAGCTTCAACTGGACCGGCGCCGCGATCGGCTACGAGGACGACGAACAGGCCCTTGAACTGAGCAGCTCGGCGGAAGAAGGCGTAGTCATCGTTGGCTCCGGTGAAGACATCTGGGGCAACAGGGACGAGTTCTACTACACCTACACCGAACTCAAGGGCGACGGCGCCCTCTCCGTTCGGGTCGAAGAGCTCAGCGCTGCGGACCCCTGGAGCAAGGCCGGCGTGATGATCCGCGAGAGCCTTGAACCCGATGCCAGGAACGCCATGATCCACATCAGCGCTAACAACGGTTCCGTGTACCAGGCGCGCCTGGAGCGCGGCGACGTCACGGTGAACTCTGCCGGTAGGGACGACAACAATGCCGTACCGGGCTGGCTGAGACTGAGCCGCAACGGCGACGTGCTGACCGGTGAACTGTCCGCGGACGGCGAGAACTGGAACCCGATCGGCAGTTACGAGATCGCCATGGAAGAAGACGTCTACATCGGTATGGCGGTGACGGCCCACGCTCGTGGCGCCAAGGCCACCGCTCGCTTCACTAACCTCAAGGCCTACACCGAGTCCCCCGTTACCATCAGCCCCGACCCCTCGGATCCTGTGACCCCGCCTGCCCCCGAGCGGCCGGCCCCCACCGTGCCGGGCGCCCCGGGCAGCACCTACACCCCTCCCCCCGCCACGCTCTACGTAGCCACCAACGGTAACGACAGCAACTCCGGCCGCAGCGAAAGCGCCCCGCTCCGCACCCTCAACAAGGCCGCCTCGATAGTGCGCCCCGGCGACGTCGTCTACATCCGCGGCGGTGTCTACCCCCTCGAAACCAAGATCCGCACCTCCGGTACCGCGTCTGAACCGATCGTCTGGACCTCGTACCCCGGTGAGTGGGCCATCTTCGACGGCTCCGGCCGCAACCCGGGCGTCGACAAGGACCGCTTCTGGATCGATGGCGCTAGCCACAACATCTTCGCGAATTTCGAGGTTCGCAACGGACCACGCCAGGGCATCTACGTGATCAACGGTGCCAACGACAACCTGCTCACCGGCATCGTCACCCACGGCCATAACGGCAGCGGCATCCAGAACGTTAGTAGCAGCCGCAACACCTTCCAGTACATCACCACCTACGACAACTTCGACCGCATCAACAGCAAGAACCAGCCCGGCGAAGACGCTGACGGCATCGGCATCTCCTCCGGCCGCGACAACGTGATCAGCCACGTGCTGGCCTACGACAACGCCGACGACGGCATCGACGCTTGGAAGTCCACTTACACCTTGATCGAGTACACGGTCGTGCACAGCAACGGTCGCGGCAGCCACGGTAACGGCAACGGCATCAAGGCCGGCGGCGGCATCGACAACTACACCACCGTGCGCCACACCATCGCTTACAACAACAAGGCCGTCGGCTTCACCAACAACAGCGGACGCCACATCAGCTTCATCAACAACACCTCCTTCGGTAACGGTAACTACGCTTTCCTCGGCCACACCGACGTCACCTTCACCAACAACCTTGCCATCGGCGGCACCCTGATGGTGCACAGCTCCAACCAGCGCAGCAATAGTTGGAACCTCAACATCTCGGACGCCCGCCCCGTAAGCACCGACTCCGCCCACCCCGAATTCCTGGCCCTCCGCTCGGATAGCCCTGCCATCAACGCAGGTGTTCCTACCGGGTACGAGTACTCCGGCTCCGCCCCTGACCTGGGCGCCCTCGAGTACGGCGTCACCATCGCCGGCATCCTCGGAATCGAGAACCCCCAGATCGCGATCGCTTCGCTGGGGCAGCAACAACCCGCCGACTACATGGCCATGGGTAACTGAACCCGGGAACAAGAGTCACAGGGTCTCTAACGAACCCTGAACCAACCCCGATCGCTCGGAGGGTCCCAGATGGGCACCCTCCGAGCGATCGCGCTTTCGGTGCCACCGCGGTCGTGGTTGGGAGCCGGGCGTGGAGCGCGAGAAGTTCCGTGCGGCTACCTTATCTATACTGGTTCGCGTCGGGGCCGGCACGGGCGAACTCCCTGATGGGCATCACTACTTCTCCTACAAGATCTCGCTTAGTCGGAGGTCATCACGTGAGCGACCGATCAAGTACACCTTCAGGCTCTGCGGCCGTCGGGGACATCTACGACGGGACCCCTGGCGTGACGAAGCCTGTCCATGAAGCGCGACCTCTAGTGACTCTCTTCATGCCCTCGCTGAGGGGCGGAGGAGCCGAGAGAGTGTTGGTGGATCTGGCGTCAGGTATCGCCAGTCGAGGCTTCCCGGTCGATGTCGTGGTCCTCAACACGGAAGGCGCGATCCACACCGACCTAGGGGAAGGCGTGAACCTGGTTGATCTGCAGAGGACCAGAGCTGCGGTGGCTCTACCTGCCCTCGTGAGCTATTTGAGGCGCCGTCGGCCGAGCGTGCTCCTGAGTACCCTGGAACACACCAACGTCCTGGCAGTCATCGCTACCAAACTGGTGGGCGGCATCCGCGTGGTCTTGCGTGAGGCGAACACGTTGAGTGAGGACCTGGCCTCCGAAGGACTCAAGGGAAGAGGCGTGCGTTTCGCGATGCGTAGCGCCTACCGCGCCGCCGACAGGCTCATCGCCGTCTCCGAGGGGGTAGCGGAAGGGTTGGTGCAGGTTCTCGGCCTCGCGCCCGAGAAGATATCGGTCATAGCGAGCCCGGTCATCACCGAGCGCCTCCGCGAAGGTGCGCAAGGGCCGGTTGACCATCCCTGGCTGAAGGGCCATGGAACCCCCGTGATAATCGGCGTGGGCCGGCTGAGTCAGCAGAAGGGCTTCGACGTTCTGATCCGGGCGTTCGCCAAGCTGCGCGAGAAGCGGCCGTGCCGACTGGTGATATTCGGTGAAGGCCCCCTACGTGCCGAACTGGCTGGACTTGCGAACCGCCTCGGCGTGGCCGAGTACGTTGACCTACCGGGCTTCACGGACAAACCGTTCTCTCATATGGCGGCCGCAGATCTCTTCGTGCTGTCGTCCCGCTGGGAGGGACTACCCAACGTGCTCATCCAAGCCATGGCGGTGGGCGCCAAGGTGGTATCCACGGATTGCCCCAGTGGACCATCAGAGGTACTGGACGACGGGGATCTGGGTGAGCTGGTGCCCGTGGAAGACGAGGAGGCGCTAGCCGCGGCAATGGAACGGACGCTGGCCCGGCCCCGTAGAGAACTACCGGAAGAGTGGTACTCCCGCTACGAGGCGGAGGAAGTGATAGAGCGCTACGCGCAGGCCTTGGACCTGCCTGGCGTCTGAGCTATCTTCCGGCTCGGTGCTTCAGGTCGAGTGGGGCTACCGGTCCGGCTGATCGGCCGCGATCCTCTCCAGCAGTTGGCGTAGTTCTATCCCGAAGGCCGTTCGGATGGTCTCTCCAGGAGCCAGCGCACCCACGTTTCTCGTGCGGACCGTCCTGCCGCCACGGGCTTGCCCCGCACCTTCCAAGGCAAGGAACTGCGCCGAGTTAGGGTCGATGGATCCGACTGCCGGTTCCGAGAGGCCGAGGTTCCAGCTGTTGTTGCTTTCGTCGTTGCCGCCGCCGTCGTCATAGAAGTCTTCGCGCGAGTTGGCGAAGGCGAGGTTGCTGCTCAACGTGACACCGCCAGCCACGAAGCCCGCACCGCCATTGTCGAACGACGTGTTGTGCTCGAAGCGTATGCCTCCACCCGAGTTGTAGGTGAACCCGTTCGACTTGTTACCGAACGCGATGCTGTAACGCACTACAGCGTTCCCGTCAGCCAGGCCCCCACCGGCCTTGAAGCCGTTGCCATCGCCGCCCTGGAAGCCGTTCTCGAAAGCTATGCATCGCGCGATGACGGTGCCTTTCGATTGCCAGGCGTCTATACCGTCGTCGGAATTGCGGAAGGCCAGGCAGTGCTCGATGCGCATGCCCGTGCCGGACGAGATGCCGATGCCGTCCGCGTTACCTCGTCTGCCGTCGGAGTTGTCGTGGACGATGAACTGCGTGAAGCGGTTGTTCTTGCCGTCTACGTTCTGGATGCCGCTCAGTCCGTTGTGATGGCTGCGCACGTTACTTATGTGGACGTTCTCCGAGTTGATCAGGTAGATGCCCTGCACGGGGGAGTTCCGCACGACGAAATTGCGGAAGACGTAGTGGCGCGCGCCATCGAAGCGGGTGTGGCGGCTCCGCACGTTCTCAGAACCGTCCAGCACGGCGCACTCGCCAGGGTAGGACTCGAAGACTATCGGCTCTGCCGCCGTGCCAACGCCTGCGAAGACAACGTCAGAGGAGTAGACCCCGCCCTTCACCCACACGACGTCCCCAGTTTCAGCTAGGTCGGCGGCGCGCTGCAGAGTTGCCAGCGCGCCGCTCTCCGACCTGCCGTCGTTGTCGTCGTCCCCGTCTTCCGACACGTACAGCGTCGGCTCGTACCGAGGGGATAGGGGTTCCTCGGGGCAGACCCAGCTCTGGAGAGGGGGTAGATCGCGCGCCTGGTTCTGGCCTGCGGCCGCGAGTTGCTCACCCGTTGCGTGAACCGGAGTGGTGAGCCCCCCGTCGTCTGCGCCCATCTGGGCGGCGGATCCGGACTCTCCCGCCAGGGGTGCGCATGCGGCTACTAGGCACAGCAGGGTCAGCAGCATGGGTGCATCACCGATCGACCGACTCTCGCGTACTATCCACCCACCTCTTCCTCTTGGCTCTACCTCTCCTTCGCCGGTTCCATCTGGTAGTCGAGCGGGTGGAGAACGGTTCCAGCCGGGAACGGCACCTCGCGCTCCAGGAGGTTCTGGGGCGTGTTCGCTGGAGTATAAGTCACACCTGTCATGCTCAGTTGACCTGCCTCGCCCGGGAAGTAGTTGTGGTGTATGCCACCCCCGTAGCCTGCCTGTCCTCCGAGACCTGCGTGGTTGCCGCCGATGTTCACGTCCACGAGGGTGGTCGAGTTGGCCTGGGCACCGTGCCAGATCCCCCCGCCCTGCTGCGCGGCCTCGTTCTCGCTGATGGCGCCGCCAGTGATGCTCAACGTGCCTTCGTTCATTATGCCGCCGCCGTAGCTCCAGCGCGGTACCTCGAAGATGGTGAAGTTGGCGGAGTTCTCGACCACGTTCACGTCGGTCATCGTTAGCGTGCCCAAGTTGTAGATGCCGCCACCCGAGTGGTAGCTGCTGTTCCCGCTGATGGTGCTGTTCGTGATCTCCATGACGCCCGTGTCCCGGTTGATGATGCCGCCGCCGTTGCCGAGCGGTGCTTCACCGTAGGTGAGCACGGCCCGGGGGTCGGGGGAGCCGCGGATTATCCAGGTCTTGCCCACCTCGTCGTCTTCCGTGTAGGTGCCGTTGGCGGTGATCTCGCTGTCGACGATGGTCATCGTGCCGGTGTTGCGGATGCCGCCGCCGTCGCCGAAGGCGCGGTTGCCGGTCACCTCCACGTTGCGGATGGTCAGGTTGCCGGCGTTGTTGATGCCGGCCCCCGCGACGATGAACTCGCCGCCCGTGAGGGTCAGGTTCTCCAGCACCGCCGTCACGCCTGGGGCCACGAACACCACTCTGGAGCGCCAGGTCAGCGCTTCGCTGGTGTCACCAGCGGGCTGGTTGGAGCTGCCTTCGAGGGTGATCCTCGTGCCCGCCGGGCCCGAGATGGTTACGTCCTTGGCGATGATCAGGTGGGCGTCTGAGTTGGGCCCGCCAGCGGGTCGGTGGAAGCCGACGCCGGGCAGGAGGATGTGGGTGATGTCGGACGCGAAGCCGATAACGGACCCAGGTTCGGCAGCGGCCAGGACGGCCCGTAGAGTGCCGGGGATGGCGGGTTCCGGTGTGTACACGCCCGCGTCGTACGTGTCGTAGTCATCGGCGCTTATGACCACGTTGCTGGGGCGCCCCAACAGGTGCGTGGTCTCCCCAGCTAAGTTCCGGAGGGCCAGCCGATAGTAAGGGGTATCGCTGGAAGGAATGTCCAAGGTGACGTCACCACCCGCACCAAGCCCGCTGTCCAGCGATACGGGCGGGCCGGAGGGGCCGACCGCGTACAGTTCCCAACTCGTAGCGTCCTGACCGGTCCATGTGAAGTTGATGCGGCTCCCGCGTTCCACAGTGGCCGAGAAGTTCGAGATGGTGGGGTGGCCGGCTGAGGGAGTGGCCGTGACGGTCACGCTTTCTTGGGTGAGGTAGCTACCGCCGTAATACACCGTGAGGGTGTAGGACTGGGAGGAGTCCACCTGCACTTCAGCGGTCCCGCTGGCCGGCAGATCGGTTTCTACAGGTTGATCGATCGCATCGGTGATCTCGGCGGAATCGAAGTTGCCTTCGATGGACCAGGAGAGAGTAGTGCTCTCACCTGCTTCGAGCGAGGCCGGGTTCGCGCTGAACGTGATCTGGGGTGCGTCCGGCTGACCGCCCCCGCCGCCCCCACCGCCTTCCTGCACGGTAACGGCGATGCTATCGGAGACATTGCGGTGGCTGCGGCTGGTGGCAGTGATTGTGGCCGTGCCAGGCGCCACGCCTGTGAGTACGCCTCCGGCGGTCACGGAAGCCACGCTCGAGTCGGAGCTTGACCAGTCGACCTCCGTGGACGCTCCATCGCGAGCGTCGACCGTGGCTGTCAGGTTGCGAACGGCGCCCACCGCGATGGTCTGATCCGGCTGGTCGATCGACACGGAGTCGACGGTGCCAATAGCCCCCGGGCCACCACCACCGCACGCTGCTATCACGAGAGCTATCCCGAGAAGTAGCGCGACTAGCAGGCCGCGTTTCGGCGTAGTAGATGAAGTAGAGAAACTCTCAGTATAGCGACGCGATTTACGTTCCATGCCACCGTCCTTTTCGGTAATGGAGTTATCTGAAACGACGCACCTAAGCTATCGGGAACCTGTACCGCCGGCCGCTTATCGGTCACACGCCCTGGGGCCCGGAGGAGGCAGTGGTGGGCCCTCCCGACGTTAGTTTTCTGACTGGAGCGGCCGCCGTGGAGGCCCGCACGGTGGGCGAGAACACGTAGGCGTAGACTGTTGAACCATATGTGCGGCATCGCCGGTTATTACCGAGCAAACGATCCAGCGGACAGAGACCTCCTACTACGCATGGCTGGGGAACTCGAGCACCGGGGACCTGACGGAGTAGGCCTCTACCTCGACGGCCAGTTCGGCATGGTCAACACGCGCCTAGCCATCATCGACATCGAGGGTGGCGACCAGCCCCTGTCGGACGAGGCGGGTCGTTACTGGGTCATGCAGAACGGTGAGATCTACAACTACCCGGAGTTGCGCGAGGAGCTGGTGTCTCTGGGTCACCACTTCACCACCCGCTCGGACACCGAGGTTCTGGCTCACGCGTTCGAGGAGTGGGGAGCCGACTGCCTGCACAAGCTGAACGGCGAGTTCGCGTTCGCCATCTACGACTTCCAGACGAAGCGGCTCTTCCTTGCACGCGACCGCTTCGGCATAAGGCCCTTGTTCCTGGGTCGATTCGGCGAAGACTTCGCGTTCGCGTCGGAAGCCAAGGCGTTGTTGCGCCATCCGGAAGCTACGCGGAGCATAGACCCTCTGGCGCTGGTCGAGACCTTCACTCTTTGGGCGGTGCAGCCGGACCGCAGCGCATTCCCTGCTATCTCGGAGTTGGAGGCGGGACATTACTTGTGGGTCGGCACCGAGGGCGCCGGCGAACCTGTCCGGTGGTGGCGCATACAGTTCGGGCCCCAGGAGGGTCGGCTGCAGGCAAGCGAAGACGAACTGGCCGAACAGGTACTGCAGGTGCTGGACGAAGCCACCCGCATCCGCCTGAGATCGGACGTACCCGTGGGCGTGTACCTATCGGGCGGACTCGACTCTTCGGCCACGGCAGCGCTGGCTCGCAAGCACACTAGCGGCCCCCTCTCGGCGTTCAGCCTCTCGTTCGAGGACCCAAGGTTCGACGAATCTGCGCACCAGGACAACATGGCCGCCGCCCTGGGCGTGGAACTGCACCGCGTGAGCGTCTCCGACGAGGAGGTGGCGTCCGCGCTGCCCCGGGTGGTGAAGCATGCGGAGAAGCCCATGCTGCGCACCGCGCCCGGGCCGCTCCTGGCCCTTTCGCAGCTCGCGCGCGACGAAGGCTACAAGGTTGTGCTCACGGGCGAGGGCGCCGATGAGTTGTTCGGCGGCTACAACCTCTTCCAGGAGGCGGCTGTGCGTCGCTTCTGGGCGCGCGACCCGGAGTCGCGTCTGCGGCCGCAGTTGTTGGCCCGGCTCTACCCTTACCTGTCCCGGGACCTCGCAGCTGGCGGGGGACTGATGGCTCAGTTCTTCCGTACCGGCATGGAAGACCTGGACGATCCGCTTTACAGCCACAGGCCGCGGTTCCGCACCACGGCCCGCAACCTGCGCTTCCTTGCCCCCGAACTCCGGGCCCAGGCGGCTCGGGTCGGCGACCCGGAGGCCCGTCTACTGGCGCGCCTGCCGGACGACTTCGCCGAGATGGGTGTCTTGGGCCAGGCTCAGCTTCTCGAGATAATCACCTTCCTCACCGGCTTCCTCCTCCACTCGCAGGGGGACCGCATGCTGGCGGCCAACTCCGTGGAAGGGCGCTTCCCCTTCCTGGACGTGAACGTGGCGGAGCTTGCTGCCGCGCTGCCCGAGCGCGCGCGGATGAACGGTATCCGCGAGAAGCACGTGCTCCGGCGCGCCCTGGCCGGTGTGCTACCGAAGGAGATAAACGCGCGCCCGAAGCGTCCCTACAGGGCGCCAATCCTGCGCGCGTTCTTCGGCCCGAAGGCACCCTCCTACGTGCAGGAGTTGCTGCAGCCGGAAAGGGTCGCCGCGAGCCAGCTATTCAATACCGAGGCGGTAGACAAGCTCGTGCAGAAGGCCACCAAGTACGTGGATCAGGGTCTGAGCGAGAGCGACGAGATGGGCGTCGTCGGCGTGCTCTCCACCCTGCTACTGGAGGAACAGTTCGTGAAGAACCCCGACCTGGCCACGCCGGCGCAAGCAACGCGCGTCGTAGTAGGGCGGGAAGTCGAGGCCGTGAGCGCGTGAGATGCTACTTGGCCGCTATCCCTCAGTTGATTTTGGGAGCCCGGACCGCCGTCACGGGGTGAGAACTCCCGTGAGCGTAGTCTTATGTGCACGCTTGCAGCGTGGGTGGATGGTGGCCGTGTGCGAAGTTGCCGCCTGTGCCGCTCTGATACGCTGAGCAACAGGAACACCCGGAGGAAGCATAAGTGGCATATAGAGATGGCACAGAGCCGGTAGGCACCAGCATCAATCTCTCGGACCTGGTGAGCTCCGTAACCCGCGCCCTGGTACCCATGTTGATCGGCGGACTGTTCGCTGGGGCCACGGCTTTCATAGTCTCGTCGCGCATGCCTGACGTGTACGAGGCGTCGGTCACCCTCCTCGCGTCCCGCGCTCAGAACCCCCTCGGCTCGCAGGAACTTCTGGCCCCGCCCCAGGTGGACCCGCGGGTCTACAACCGGGCAATATTCGACGGCAACGTCGCCGAACGGGCCTATACATCTGTGACAGGCTCGGCACCCAGTTATGCCCGACTTGAGGAGTTCAAGGACCAGATCTCGGTCACTATAGACAACCACGAGATATCCAGCGTGATCAAAGTGAGCGTGAGGGACGAGGACAGCGAAACCGCTGCGGAGTACGCCAACGCGGTGGCGGCGGAACTAGTGGATTGGGATCGCAACCGGGCGCGTCACATGCTGACGGAGACCGTGCGCGGTCTCGAGCGCGTGGTCGAGGAGTTGGACGGCGAACTGCAGCGACTCACCGGCTCTCAGGAGTCCGGTGCAGCGGCGCAACAGATCGCGGTGGCCACGCTCCGCGAACAGCGGGTTCGCGAGTTGGAGGCGGCGCGACTCAGATCCTCCGCAGTGGTGGCGGTCGGACTGCTCGAACTGATGAGTCAGGCCCAAGCCATCGAGGAGCCGGTGGCGCCGCGCGTTCTCTTCAACACGGTGATAGCGACCGCCATCGGTCTGCTCGTGGGATACGGCGCCAGCCTGCTCAACAGTTACAGCAGCCAACGCGACGCCCGGAGGCGCTTCAACGTGGCCGGCGCCGACCTGCCGGTACTTGCTGTTCTGCCTAACGTGCGTACGGAGTTCTTCAAGGCCAAGGATGACCTGAGTTGGCTGAGGAACGAGGTGGTCAGGCGTGTGGGCGACCGACGACCCGCCGTCATAGGCTTCCATTCGATCGAGAAGGGCACTAACGACAACTGGAGTTCCGCGGGCCTCGCCTACTCCCTGTCCCGTGCAGGCATGAAGACGTTACTCATAGAGGTTGATTTCGGTAAGCCGAAGCTCGGCTTCAGCCGTCGACTGGTAGGCAAGGAAGGCCCCTCACTGGAGGCCGCCCTCCAATCCAAGGGCGAGACACGTGCGGTGGTCCGGGTGGCTTCGGGGCCCGACCGGCACTTCGACCTCCTGCCCACCCGGACGAACTACGCGGATCCTTCCGAGATCCTCGTCCCCGACTTCAGCAGGATCGTTGCCAGTCTGGCCGAGAACTACGACATCGTGATCGTCGACACTCCGCCTAGTATGAGGAGGGTGGACCTGTCCGCCGTGGCGCCGGCTCTGGACGGCGTCATCATCGGCTTCTCGCCTGCCTCCAGCGAGCGACTGGCGGCGGAGGCGGCTGGCTTCTTCGAAGCACTGGATACCCGGGTGCTGGGCGTGGTGGTCCAGAAACGAGGGCCTACCGTAAGCAGCCGAGGCGAGAAGGAAGGGTCCGGGCTACCGTGGGCGGCTGGGCCGGAACCCACGATCTCCGCCGACGTGGTGGCCAGGGTGATCCCACACACCGCGCGTCGCTGACGATGCCGGCACAAGCACAGCGGGCGGGGGCGCTGGTGATATCGCTCGACTTCGAGTTGGCCTGGGGGGTTCACGACTCGCTTGGCTCGGACGGTAGGTACCGCGACAACCTCCTGGGCGCACGCGAGGTCGTGCCGAAGATGCTCGATCTGTTCAGGGAGTACGAGGTCGAGGCTACCTGGGCCACCGTAGGCTTACTGTTCGCCGAGAGCAGGGAAGAGCGCGAGCACTTCGATCCAACACTGCGGCCGTCGTACACGGACCCCATAAGGGACCCGTACAAGATTCGCACGGGCAGGAACGAGTCCGAGGACCCGATACACTTCGCGCTCAGTCTCATACGTCTGATAGGGAGCACCCCGGGCCAGGAACTCGCCAGCCACACCTACTCCCATTACTACTGCCTGGAGCCCGGGCAGTCGGTGGAGCAGTTCGAAGCGGACCTGGACGCGGCGCAGGCTATCGCGCACCACCATGGGTTCTCGCTGCAGTCACTCGTGATCCCTAGGCACCAGGTGAGGTCCGACTACCTACCGGCGATCCGGCGCGCCGGCTTCCGGCAGCACCGAACCAACGAGAAGAACTGGATCAGCCGCCCAACAGCTAGCGGGAAGTCCCCCCTGCCGGTACGCGCTGCGCGTCTGGCCAACTCCTACTCGCGCATCACTCGGTCCGAGCGGGTGCCGTGGAAGGACACGCGGCCCGACGAGCACGGGCTGGTGGACATAAGGGAGAGTTTCTTCCTACGCCCCTACTCTCCCGCCTTGGGCGGCCTGAACGAACTGAGGGTCAAGCGGGTAATCAACGCCATGCGCTTGGCCGCGCGCAGCCGTTCCATCTTCCACCTCTGGTGGCATCCGCATAACTTCGGGATCAACCAGCAGCAGAACCTGGACGACCTGGAGGTACTGCTGGAGGAGTACTCGCGGCTGCGGCAGAGTCTAGGATTCCGGTCCTACAGCATGAAGAACGTGGGCGAGATGGCACACGCGCTGCGGAGCGCAACGTAGATGGCGCAGCGGCACATGGTTATCGTGGCGGGCGAGCTGAACTACCTGATCAGGTTCCGCACACGCCTACTCGAGAGGCTGATAGCCAGCGGGGTCAAGGTCACCCTGGTCACGCCGAACGACCCGACGCCGTACGCGCAACTGCTGGTTGAGAAGGGCGTGGAGCACCGGCGCATACCATTCAGCCGGGCTGGTATGAATCCGGTAAGCGACTCCGCGAGAACCTGGGAGGCTTACCGCCTCTTCCGTGAGATAGAGCCGACCGACGTCTTCGCTTACAGCGCCAAGGCCATCCTCGTGGGCCTGACCGCGGCTGCTCTGAGGAGAGTGCCGCGGACCTACGCAATGCTGGCCGGGTTGGGTTACGCCTTCCTCGAGTCGGACCCCACGGCTAGGCGGACCATCTCCCGCTTCGTGCAATTAAGCGGTTTCCGGCTGCTGCTCACGCGCGCCCGGAGCGTCATCTTCCACAACCCGGACGACAGGGACCTGCTCGTGCGGGCCGGCGCCGTGAGGGGAAGCAGCGCAGTGGTCGTCCCGGGATCGGGTGTGGACGTCGAGCAGTTCGCGGCCTCGCCGGTGCCCGTGGATCCTGTGCGCTTCGTGTTCGTGGGAAGGCTCCTAAAGGCTAAGGGCGTCATGGAGTTGCTGATAGCGGCCGAGGGTCTCAAGCAGCAGGTGCCCAGCGCGGAGGTTCACCTGGTGGGCGGCGCGGACGCCAACCCCGAGTCCATCGACCCGGCCACGCTCAAGGAGGCGGAGCGGAAGGGGTACGTGGTTCTGCACGGCCAGGTGGCGGACGTACGGCCGCTACTGCGGGCCGCCAGCGCCTTCGTACTACCTTCCTACCGGGAGGGCCTACCCCGCTCCGCCCTGGAGGCGTTGGCCATGGGGCGAACCGCAATCGTGACCGACGTGCCGGGTTGCCGGGAAGTGGTTAACCCCGGCGAGTACGGCGCGTTGGTGACGCCCAGGGACGCCACCGACCTAAGGAAGGTGCTAATCGAGTATGCCACCGACCCCGACCGCCTGGTGCGGGAGGGTGCGCTGGCTCGCAAGGCGGCGGAGGAGCGCTTCAGCGACGTGAAGGTCAACGCGCAGATGCTGCGCGCACTCGAGGTCGATTGAGCCCCGGATCAGGCAGCTCTGCCGGCCTCCATCAATTCGGCGTACGTCCTTTCCCATAGGGACACCACCTGCCCGATCTCGAACTGCTCCCTTACCCGCTCCGCACCCGCCGCTCCCCACGCTCGCAGAACCTCGTACGGGGAGTTCTCCATAGCCCGCATGGCTTCGGCCAGCGCTTGGGGGGAGCGCGCGGGCACGAGGGTGCCTGTTTGGCCATGCGCCACCACTTCGGAGTTACCGCCCACATCTGTGGCCACTATCGGCAGACCGGAGGCGGCGGCCTCGAGCAGCACCAGGGGCAGACCTTCCGAGCAGGAAGACATGACGTAAGCGTCCGCCACGGACATAAGCTCGCTGACGTCGCTTCGAGCTCCCAGGAAGCGAATGGTGCCGCTGGCCGTGAGATCGGCGGCCTGGGCATGGAGCTCGTCTGTCAGGGTGCCGTCACCCACGATCAGCACTGTGGAGGAGCTTCCGGTGCGCCCGATCTGTCGC
Source organism: uncultured bacterium (assembly GCA_964467885.1). GTDB lineage: Bacteria > Deinococcota > Deinococci > Deinococcales > Trueperaceae > JAAYYF01. The sequence continues at coordinate 16,518 of CAYXUE010000008.1, forward strand.
GCGGCCTCGAAGAGGTTGGGATAGTCCTTCGGCTCCTCCAGCCGGCCAACAGCCAGCCACACGAAGCCGTTCCCAAGACCAAGTTCCTGCCTCAGAGGCTCCCGCAGTTCCGGCCGGGGCGTGAACTGCTCCAGGTCGATGCCGTTGGGGATGTTCAATATCCGGTGAGGAGGTACGGCCGAGGCCTGCACGTAACGTTCGCGCCCGGCCTGCGCCACGCTCGTGGTGAGCGAGCCCAGCGGGTCCGTGATCCGGTAAGCCAGGTTGCGGAACCCGCTCTCCGGCTCCAAGTTGTGCATGGTTGAGATGAGCTTGCCCCGCCTCTGGCCCAACCGCGCCAGGCGGCTCAGGAAGATAGCGTGGAACATGTGCGCATGGATGACGTCCGGTTGCCAGCGCCGGACGGCCTCCCTGAACTTGCGTAGTGCACTTAGTGCCGACCGGGGAGCCTCGAGTTCCAGACTCTCCACTTCCACCCCCACTTCGGCCAACTCATCAACGTAAGCGGCCGCCGGCAGCAGCGAGATGACGTGCACCGCGTGCCCGCGCTTCTTCAACTCCCGCGCTATCAGGTAGACTTGGTTCTCCGCGCCCCCCACGATCAACGACGTTGTCACGAGCAGGATCCGCACAGGTGCACTCCTATCGGTATTCACTTTCGCCCGACTCATGCTCGGGCGGTGCGCGGTCCGTCACCGGAGCGCAACAGCAGAGCGTGGCCAGCCAGGATCCCGAGGGAGATCCAGTACATGTAGTTGTCCGAGGCAGTTAGGAAAAGCCCAGTGGCCATCTGGAACACGAGAAGCATGAGGAGGGGCAGCCTGTGCCTGCTTGGGGACCGCCACAGGCGCACGAACAGCAGGATGTGCAGAAGCAGGAAGATCAACAGGCCGACGAGGCCATGGTTGTACAGAACGTAGAGGTAGCTGCTATGGGTCGAGGAAACGTACGAAAGTTGTTGTCGGATGACGGCAGCGCTGGCGTCCATCCCGTGCCCTAGGACCAACTGCTGCACGTTGCCGGAGAGGGTGGAGTCCAGCGTCACGTCCCAGATGAGTGTGCGGCCGCCACCGGTCTCGGTATTGGGGCTGTTGAAGCGCTCGACTATCTGGGAGCTGCCGGGTAACAGCAGCACAGTTGCCACGGCCAGGGGGAGGATCACCAGTACCCGTCTCTTCACACGGCCGAAGAGAAGCGTGCATATCAGAGCGAACACCAGCGCCGTTAGTACCGCGAGGATCACGCCGCGGGAGGCTAGAATCGACAGGCTGTAACCCAGTAGCACGGTGAAGAGGCCGGAGGCGAGGAGCGACCCGCGGCTGGGCCGTGCGCGGCTCAACTCTAGGACTAGGTAGCCAGCCGCCAGGATGAAGCCGAAGCCGATGTAGAAGGAAGCCACGTTCTCGTTCACTGAGACGTTGCCACGGTACGCGAAGTTGCTCTGTGCAGCGTTGACCACGACCCAGACGGCGATGACCGCCGAAGCGAGGACCATCGCCCCTCGCACGATGCGCGCGCCGGCCCTGCTCGTTATCAGCACGGAGGCGAACAGCGCGAGGAGGACGGCCAGTAGTCGGTCTACGGCCAGGGAAGTTCCGGGCCCCGAGTACTCGAAGAGCGAGACCAACAGCATCAGCAGGTAGGCCAGGAAGAGAGCCACCATGGGCGGATCCACCCGCACTCCTCCTGTGGCGAGGCGGTAGATGACCCCGAGCGCCAGGGCCAGGTAGAACACGCTGAACATCCCGCCAATGACGTAGGGCGCCAACAGCGTGGAGAAGGCACAGAAGGCCAGCCAGTACGCTGCGAGGAAGCTCTCGCTCTGATGCCTGCCGACAAGCAGGAGCGCCAGCAACACCATGCCGCCCGCCGCCGCGGCGAGCAGCTGGAGTTGACCGCCGCTGAGCACCGTCAATGCGCCCACGGTGCCCACCACTACGCTCAGAGCAAGCAGCGCGAGGGGGGATGGTTTATGGGATAAGACGTTCAACGGCTCCACCTGGGTAGGGACCAGGCGAGCCCACAAACTCTCGGCGCAGTGAGCTGCCTACTCGTTGACTCCACGGCCTGATTCTAATCACAGCCTGCCCCGTCGCTCAGGTGCAGCCGACCATCGATGCGCGGCATCCCGTCGTATGAAATGTATGTGTCTCGGAGCGACCTTTACACCGCCCGGCCGATGCGGCTGGCTTACAGTATGCTTCAGTCGTTCCTATCCCATGCGCCGGAGCCCGGCGCGCACATCCAGTTCATAACGAGGAGGTAAGTATGCACTCTAGGTGGTCAAGGTTCTACCGGAGGAATCCGAAGCGGTGGCTGCTACTGATAGCCGCTCTGATTCCGCTCGTCATCGCGGCCTGCACGCCCCCCCGACAGGCTCCCACCGTACCTACGGTCCAGTTCTTCACCGTCGCCGATGAGGCTATCGTTTCCGGAGATTCCACCGTCCTTGCATGGCGCGTGAACGGTGACTTCGACAACATCGAGCTGTACGCAAACGACGAACTATTGGCAGATGACCTGCCCGCCACGGGTAACAGGACCGTCCAGCCCACGGAGGACACTGAGTACGAGCTCGTAGTGATCCATGACTCCGGCGACCCCCTCCGCCGCACCGTTTCGGTCACGGTCACCACTGAAGATTCCGCTGCCCTAACCGTTGACCCGGCGGGTCCCATCGGTCTGGCCGTCGGAACCGCGGCAGACATCACGTACACGCTGGACGTGGAGGCTGGTGAGAGCACCGAGATCGCGTGGGAAGTAAGCGACACCGCCATCGCCACCGTAGCTCCCGCAACCACCGATGAGGCCACGGGAACCGTAACGGTGACAGCAGTGGCGGAAGGTACGGCCACGCTGACCGGCACCGCCACCGCCACGGACGCGGCCGGCGATCCCATCACGGTGACAGTGGAGATAACCGTTTCCGATGATCCCGTAGCGGTCAGCCTGACCGTGAGCCCGACGGGCCCGCTCGAGATGGCTCCCAGCGAGACTCAGGACGTAACTTACACGCTCGAGGTTCTGGGTGGCGCCAGCACTGAAGTCACCTGGAGCGTCGACGACGAGACTGTTGCAACCGTCGCGCCCGCCACTACGGACGCGCTCACGGGCACCGTCACTGTGACCGCCGTGGCCGACGGCGCTGCCACGCTCACCGGAACGACCACCGCCGATGACGTCGACGGAACCCCGATAGTGGTCACCGTACCCATCACCGTCACCACCGAACCGGTCGGTGAAGCCCCCACTATCGATAGCTTCGCTGTGGAAGTGGTGGAAGGTAGCCAGTTCACCGCTACTTGGACCGCTACCGGCGCCACCAGCTACCAGATCTACAGCGTGAATACCACCGATGCTACGGACGCTGTCCTGCTGGAAGATGTTGCCGCCACCGAGACAAGTGTTACCCTGCCCATCCCCGTGAGCACCCATCAGGTTATCCGGTTGGTTGCCATCAACGCGGGCGGTGAAGACAGCGAGGACGCGGCTCCGCTGGAGAACGTGGTCTTGAACACTGACGACTACGATCCTTACGACGGCGGCACATTCACCGGTGAGCCCATTATCGATGGAACCTTGCGCCAGATCGTGGCTGACGCACCCGCAGGGGCCATCATCGGCTTCGCGGCAGACGTGGTTGACGCTGAAGTGATCGTCCTCTCAGGTGTTGAAATGGATGCTTGGGGCGACGCTCACCTATACCTTGGTCGGGACGTCACGATCAGCGGACCGGCCGAAGGCCTAACCCTGCAGGGCGGCACCAACTACGTAGACGGGGAATCTCCTGGTGACGAGTTCACCTATAACTCCCGCATGGTCTACGTGGCCGATGTTGCGACCGTGCGCCTGGAGAACCTGACCCTCACGGGCGGCGACTTCATCTACTACGGAGGGGGTATCCGCAACGCCGGTGATCTCACCCTAGACAACGTGAGCGTCACAGGTAACCGCGCCTGGTACTCCGGTGGGGGCATCTACAACGACGGCACACTAACCCTCATCGACTCAGTGATCTCCACCAACAGCGCTGGCCCCTACGACGAAGAGGTTGGCGAGAACTTCCAGATCCGTGGCAACCCCGCTGGCCTGACGGGCGAGATCACGGACGGTGGTTGGGGTGGCGGGATATTCCATGACGAAGCTGCGACTGCCCTGACGGTAGAGAACACCACTTTCTCTAACAACGTCGCTAAGCGGATCGGTGGCGCCCTGAACACGGAAACTGGCAGCGGAGCTATAAGCGTTAGCGGCTCCACCTTCGAGGGCAACGTTGCCGGAGGCGAAACGCTCGGTACCGCTGCAGCTGTCACCACCCGGGGCGGTGGCGCCTACATCGCAAACGAAGCAACGTTCACGGGAACAGTGTTCGTGGATAACGCCGCTGACGCCCTAACGGGCGCTACTAGCGCCGGTGGAGCCATCCGCGTTCAGCCAACTGGCTTCGTAGCTGTGGTCGATGCAACCATCACCACGAACACGGCTGACTATGGCGGTGCCATATACGCCGCGTACTGCGCCCCTGACGGGGAAACGGATGTGCTGGAGATATCCGGAACTACGGAAGTGACCGGCAACACCAGCACTTTAGGGAGTGCTCAAGTGGAGAGCGGCTCCGCCAGTGCGTCGGAATGTGGCGGCGCCGGGCTCGTAAGCCCTGACGCCCTAATCCTGAGTACCGGCCAGCCGGGCCCGGCCCTCGATCGCCAGGGCGACAGCCGTTAGACCGCTCGGGCTCACCAAGAGCCTGATCTAACGACCTAGAGTTAGCAGTTAGGGCCAGCAGCCAAGCGCTACTGGCCCTAACTTCACTTCAGGACCGGACTGGTTATCAACGAACGTCCCCTTCCCCGCTGATGCTCCACCCCCTGAAGGACACCGATGGCATCCCCTGAAACGCCCCGCATAGACTTCGTGCTCAACTCCTTCACCGTGGGGGGCATGGAGAGGCAACTCGCCACGTTGATCGAGAAGCGGCCCGACTGGGCGGCGCACTACGACCTGCGCACCATCACCCTGGCGGAGTCCACCTCGGACGAGATCGCCGCGCGGTTCGCCGCGCAAGGGGTATCGAACGTCCTCATCGACCGCTCCAAGACGCCGTTCCACAGCTTCATCTGGCAGCTGGTGCACACGATCAGAGCACGCCGGACGCATACCGTACACACCATGCTGGACGGCTCCGCTGGCACGTGGGGCAGGTTGGCGGCGATACTGGCGGGCGGGCCGAAGATCGTGCAATCGGACAGGTCGCTGAAGATCGGGGGAACCCGCAGCCAGACGCGCATGCGGCCATGGTTGGATAAACGGACGGACCTATTCGTCCCCAACGCTGAGGCTATCAAGCAGCGCATCCTCGCCAGTGGCGTCCCGGAACACAAGGTGCGGGTGGTCTACTCGGGCGTCGACCTCGACGTCTTCAGTCCCAGCCCACGTGAGGATCTCCGTCCGAGTGAAGAAGTACCGGACGTACTTGGCTTCGTCGGCCGACTGGACCGGGTGAAGCGGCTGGACGTGCTTCTGGAGGCCCTGAAGAGAACACCGGAGGAACTGCGCCCCGGTCGCGTGCTGATAGCGGGCGACGGCCCGGAGCGCGTCTCGTTAGAAGGAACGATCAATAGCGACGCCTGGTTGGAAGCCCATTGCGAATTCGTCGGGAGGGTGTCCGACGTGCCCGGCTTCCTGGAGCGCATCGACTACCTGGTATTGCCCTCACAGATAGAAGGCTTCCCGAACGCCGTACTAGAAGCCATGGCTATGGCCAAGCCGATAGTGGCTACCCGCGTGTCGGACGTGCCAACGATAGTGGGCGATCTGGGCTTCCTGGCCGAGCCGGGCGACCCTGACTCGCTGGCAGCCGCCATCCAGGCCATGCAGGCCTTGCCGGCGGCGGAACGGACCGAACTCGGTCGGCGGGCGAGAGGCAAGGTCGAGGAGCAGTACGACGTGCGCGTGCAGGCGGAGCGGTTCTGGGAACTGCACCGCCGATTGCTACCCACCGATTAGCCCAACTATTCAGATACAACGCATGGAGGATAGCTCTAGCTGGTTCAGGGAAACCTGAAAATGGCGCCGGAGTATCGTTTCTCACGCCCCTGAACCAACTGAGGGTGTACGCACAATCCTCTCATGTGACGAATGTACCATCGCAACAGCATTTCCAAGGATTCCACCTCTGCACGGCAAAATCCTTGGAATGGAGCACACCTTAAACCCTGCCCAGTGCGCTATCCCGACAATGGCCGCGCTCGGGCCAGAGAAAGGTACTGAAGTCTATGGACAATCAGGCCGGAGCACTGTGGCGTTCGTACATGCCATCTAGAATCAGGACGCTGAAGGTGTTCGTAGTACTTCTAGCAACGGCGTTGATCGCCACGGCTTGCGGGACGGTCGACGAGCAGCAGAAGATCGACCCCGCCAGCCCGCCTGAGCCCAGCCAGGAGTTCCAGTGGAGTAGCCAGGTCATCGGGTACGACGACCCCTCTTTGGAACTCAGCGGACAGTCTGTCGGCAAGACCGTGAGGCTAATCGGGTCAGGGACAGACATCTGGGGTGTAAGGGACGAGTTCATCTACTTCTACACTCAGGTTGAAGGCGATTTCCAACTCACGGCGCTCCTCGAGAGCTTCGCTCACGCCCACGAGTGGAGCAAGGCAGGGCTCATGGTCCGGGAATCGCTTGACCCGTCGGCCCGTAACTCGATGATCCACACCAGCGGCTCCAACGGCGCCGTCATGCAAGCGCGTGAGACATTGGGCGGCGTCACCAACAACAACGGTGGCAAGGACTCATCCGTTAGTGCAACTAACAGCTGGATGCGCCTTACCCGTGTGGGGGGCGTGATCGCTGGCGAGCTATCCGAGGATGGCGTCAACTGGAGTGAGCTTGGCCGCTACGATCTTGAGCTCTCTTCCACCGTCAAGATCGGGCTAGCGGTCACTGCCCATGAAGCGTCTTCTTCGGCTGAAGCGGTCTTCTCGAACGTGAGCGTCCGTAGCGAGAACGTTGAGCTTCCCGTGCCCGAACCGGATCCTGCGGCTCCAGAACCCGACCCAATCGACCCCGATCCTGAGCCTGAGCCTACTGATCCCGAACCCAACGACCCCGCACCGAGGCCCAGCCCCGTTGCCCCGGGACAGGCGTGGGTGTGCGGCAGCGAGCCTCTACGGCCGGCCTACCAACCCACCTACTTCGTGGCCACGAACGGCAGCGACTCCAACGACGGCAGGTCCGAAGCCAGACCCTTCCGGACGCTGCGGAAGGTAGCCGGCGTAGTGCAGCCGGGAGACGTGGTCTGGGTCCGCGGAGGCACGTACTCGCCGGACGTGATCTTCAGCAGGGGAGGTAGCGCCGACAACCCCATCGTCATCGAGTCTTACCCCGGTGAGTGCGCCATCCTGGACGGCGCCGGCATGTCGCGGCCGTCGCAACTGCGCTTCATCGGCGCCAGCAACTACGTGTTCCGCAACTTCATCGTCCGCAACTCACCCGGCCAGGGCGTCTACTTGAACGACTCGCACGACAACCTCATCTCCCACGTCGAGACCTACGGCAACGGCTTGAGTGGGTTCCAGGTCATCAACGGCAATCGCAACACCTTCTCCCACGTCATGGCCTACGACAACTACGATCCGGAGAACGGGGGAGGTAACGCCGATGGCATCGGTCTCTCCTCCGGCCGTGACAACGTCATCGACCGCTGCGCAGTGTTCCGTAACTCGGACGACGGCATCGATACGTGGCGGTCCGTCAACACTCTGGTCCAGCGGTGCGTGGCCTTCGATAACGGCTTCCAAGGTGGCGACGGCAACGGCATAAAGGCTGGCGGTGGCACGGACGCGCGGGCGGTAGTGCGGTACTCGATAGCGTTCGGCAACCGTGTGCAGGGGTTCAACTACAACTCGGGCAGGAACGTGGTGTTCGAGAACAACACGGCCTTCGACAACGGGTACTGGGGGTTCATCGCCGGTAACTCGGTACTGCGGAACAACGTCTCGTACTCCAACTCACGTGGCCAGTGGCAGGACAACGGCGGTAACTCCTCCAGCAGCAACACTTGGAACCTATCCATCAGCAACCCGCAGTTCGTGTCCACCTCTCCCATGGACGAGTACTTCCTGTCGCCTGCGCCATCGAGCCCGGTAGCGGGTCGGGGGTCGTCCTCGGGCTCCGGTCACGCCGACCTGGGTGCCCTCCCCGTCGGGGAGACCATCGAGAGCTACCTAGGCGTTCCATTGCGCCGGATCCTGGGTAAGTAGGTTCTGGGGCGGGTAGGAGCCGTTCGCCTGAACGGCAAGTGATGACTGGTTCGCAATTCCGGTAACGGCAGGGGCAGCGGCATTTCGAGCTGCCCCCACCGTTACCGCTCCTGCTCAGGTCTCCCGCCGCCGCAGTGCGTAAAGGGCAGCGGGTCCGTACAGCAGCACGACCACGCCACACTCGATAAGCAGCCCGCCCGGCACGAACTGAGCAACGAGGAGGCTGCCGGCCGCCCAGCCGCCGGTCACCAGGAAGGGCATCAACGGGAGAGGGGTGATCGATCGATCCCGCATGGCCAGGAAGATCAGGAAGGTCAGGGCCCTACTTCCCAGTGTGGCGAGCGCGGCCCCCTGCATGCCTAGGGGCGGGATGAGCAGCACGTTCAGGGCCACGTTGACTACCGCTCCGATGGAGCGGACCGTGGACAGCTGGCCGAAGCGCTTGGTCAACTCCATGTGACGGTTGACGTAGGTCGATTGGCCGTTCAACCACATGGAGACCGCCACGATGGGCACCAGGTTAGCCGCGTCGTGATACTCGGCTCCAACGAACAACATCAGCAGTTGCGGTCCGTATACGACCAGCAACAACGTCGGACCGGAGGTGAACCAACCGTTGAACCACTGCGCGTTGCCTATCGCTCTGCGGGCGCCGCTCTGCCCGTCGCTCTGCCAAGCGGAGATGACTCCGGGCCACGCCATCATGAAGACAGCGCGTTCGAGGAGTCCTACGGTGCGTTCGCCGATGGTGTAACCCACCGTGTAGATGCCTACTACCGCAGAGTCGAAGAAGTGCTCGAGGATCAGCCGGTCGGCTAAGCGTTCGGCCCAATCGGCCACCGAGAAAGGCAGCGCCGCGGGCCCATGGCGGATGACGGGCAGGGCCAACTCCCAGGCGAACTCCGTCGGGCCCTGCAGGCTCTGCCACAGGCGTGTGACGGCGATGCTGAGAGCTATCACCAGTCCGAGGCTGGTGGCGTAGAAGAGCATGTTGGCCGTGTTGAAGCCCAGAGCCAGTCCGGCCAGGGTGCTCGCGAACCGCACCGCCCCGGAGGTTATCTCCGCTGCGGCGAACGCGGTGCTACGCTGCTCGGCCCTCAGGAGCATGGTGGTGAAGACCATGAGGTCTCCCAACACCATGGCTATGCCGGCGCTGATCATCACGTCGGTGGGGACGGGCGAGGCGCCCACGAACGAGAGCACGATGGTGGTGGCCGTGAACACCACGGTGAAGGCCGAGGCCTGCACGGCCGCGATGCTCAGAAAGAAGCCGCGTGTCCGTCCCGCGTCGCGCGCGTCGAAGTAGAGGCGCATGGACACGTTCCGTAGCCACGCCGAGGTGAACATGCCGACCAGGGTCGACACGGCCAGCGCCAGAGAGTAGTCGCCGTACTCGGCCGGCGTCATGGCGCGCGTGACGAACGGCAGCAATAGGAAGGCCAGGCCTTGGCCCGCCACGACCGTACTGAAGTAGATGAGGGAGTGCTTCAGTCCGCTGGAACTGCGGCCACCGCCGGAGCTCATGGAGCGACCGGGTTACGGGTGCAGGAAGGAGAGAGTGTGGACCCGCTCACGCGCTCGAGGATACCTACTGGACCTCCGCAGCGTGGTGCCGGATGTGGAGATGTAGGTGCGTAGATGGCCTTCCGCTGGTGGACTCGTAGGAGTCCCGTGACAGATGGCCGGTAGAGTGTAGGGAAACTCCCGACCGGGTTTCTATGCTCCACTAGCTCCTGTCGAGAAGAAGGGTCCAGTCGAATGCCCCCACGCTACCCGCGATTACTGCACGACAGCCTCTCCGTAAGCGCAGCCGCCCACTCGCAGAAGACGGCGGTCATCGAGGGGCACAGAAGTATCACCTACGAGCAACTACGGGACCAGGCCCTCCAGTTGGCTAACGGCTTACGTGCGAGAGGTGTGAAGCGTGGAGACCGGGTGGCCCTGTACATGGAGAACTCGCTCGAGACGGTCATAGGTATCTACGCCGCCCTCTACGCCGGGGCGGCGTTCATGGTGGTCAACCCCCAGACCAAGGCTGACAAGCTCGAGTACCTTCTGAACGACTCCGGTGCCGCCGCCACGATCAGCGACGCCCGGTTGGCGGGCGTCGTGGAAGAGGTGGCACCTAAGTTGTCGCGGCTTCCAACTCTCATTAAAGTCGGGCCGGAGAGCGTCATGTCGGAGAGCCTGGAAGCCCTGATCTCCGATCATGAGCCGACGCCGATGCCGACCGGGACCATCCCGCTGGACATGGCCGCCCTCGTGTACACCTCCGGCAGTACCGGGAATCCCAAGGGCGTGATGCTGAGCCACCAGAACATGGTCTTCGCCCAGGGCAGCATCGTCGAGTACCTGCGGCTGGACTCCGACGACCGCATCCTCAACCTGTTGCCCCTGGCGTTCGATTACGGCCTCTACCAAGCGCTGATGTCCGTTCACTTGGGCGCCACGCTGATCCTGGAGAGAACGTTCGCGTTCCCCGCGGCTACCGTGAAGCGCGTTGTGGACGAGCAGGTCACCGTGTTCCCGGGCGTGCCCACGGTCTTCGCCACACTCCTGGCACTGCACCGGAAGTCGCCCCTGTCCATGCCCAGCGTGCGGCGCTACACGAACACGGCAGCTCACCTGCCCGACGAGTACGTGCCGGGCCTCATGGAGATGAGTCCGGAGGCCCTCGTGTTCAAGATGTACGGCCTGACCGAATGCAAGCGTGTGAGCTACCTCGAGCCGGAACTCGTGCAACAGAAGCCGATGTCGGTGGGGAAGGCCATCCCCGGCACCGAAACGTACCTGCTGAACGAGGAGGGCGCCGAGGTGGCCCCGGGCGAGACAGGCGTGCTCTACGTGAGGGGCCCACACGTGATGATGGGGTACTGGAACCTGCCCGACGAGACGGCGCACATGCTCAAGGAGGGCAGGTTCCCGGGCGAGAGGGTGCTCTGCACGCACGACTACTTCCGGGAGGACGCCGACGGCTTCCTCTACTTCATGGGTCGGAGCGACGACATCATCAAGAGCCGGGGCGAGAAGGTCAGCCCCACCGAGGTCGAGAACGCTCTGGCCGCCATACCAGGCGTTAGAGAGGTCAGCGTGGTGGGCGTACCGGACGACGTCATGGGCCAGGCGGTCCGCGCCTTCGTCGTTCTTGACCAGGCGGGCCTGTACACGGAGCAGTCGTTGAAGCGCGAAGCCATGGCCCGACTGGAAGGGTTCATGGTGCCCCGTGACGTTGTGTTCGTGGATAGTCTGCCGAAGACGGCTACAGGTAAGGTTAGGAAGAAAAGCCTCATCGAAGGTGGTTGACGGCCTCGATGAGCGCCGGGTCGATCCAAGCGGAGACCCGGAGCCCGATACGGACTCACTAGGAGCGATTGATGGAAACTGACGAGAAAACCATCGAGCAGGACCTGCGGCAGTTCCTGTCCGAGAACTTCATCCTCGACGATGACGGTGCGAGCTTAGAGCGCAACGAGTCGCTCACCGAAACCGGTGTGCTCGACTCCATGGGCGTTCTGGAGTTGATCATGTTCATCGAGGAGCGCTTCGGTATCACGGTACCGGACGAGGACACCCTGCCCGAGAACCTGGACTCCGTGGGGCGGATCGTGAACTACATCGAACGGCGCCTCCAGGAGGTCGGAGTTCCGTGAACGCCAAGTCCGAGTTCGGTGCTCACGTACTGGAGCTCCCGGACCCCGAAGCGACCATCGAGCAGATAACCTCCGGCATGAAGAGCGTGGCGCGCGAATTCCGTCGCAGGGGAGGCGTGGTCGGCATCTCAGGGGGCATCGACTCCTCCGTGGTGGCGGCCCTGGCGGCGCGGGCCTTCGGACCTGACAAGGTGCTCGGAGTGCTCATGCCGGAGACGGACTCCTCGGAGGACACGCTGGAACTCAGCCGCCTGGCTGCTAGCTCCGCCGGCATCGATACCGTGCTCGAGAACATCACCCCCATCCTCGAGGGCGCCGGCGCCTACGGGCGGCGGGACGAAGCGTTCAAGCGCGTGATCCCGGAATACGGACAGGGCTGGAAGGCCAAGCTCGTGCTGCCTAGTGTCATCGAGTCCGACAACTACCGGATCTTCTCCGTAGTCGCGGAGGCGCCCGACGGGCGCGTGGTGAAGGAGCGGCTGCCGCTGCAGGAATACCTGCAGGTGGTGGCTGCCACCAACTTCAAACAGCGCACGCGGAAGATGATGGAGTACTACCACGCCGATAGGCTCAACTACCTCGTGCTGGGGACGCCCAACCGCCTGGAGTACGACCAAGGGTTCTTCGTGAAGAACGGCGACGGCTCGGCGGACATGAAGCCCATCGCCCACCTCTACAAGTCGCAGGTCTACCAGTTGGCCGAGGCGCTCGGGGTGCCGGAAGAGATACGCTCCCGGCCGCCCACCACGGACACGTACTCCATGCCCCAGAGCCAGGAGGAGTTCTACTTCTCCTTGCCGTACGACCGCATGGATCTCTGCCTCTACGCGGTGGACAACGGCGTGCAGGCCGCCGAAGTGGCCGATGCGCTCGAACTCACCCAGGAACAGGTGCAGCGTGTCTTCGCCGACATCGCGTCAAAGCGGCGCATGAGCAGGTACCTGCACGCCTCACCCAGGCTGCTTTCCGAAGTACCCGACTAGGCACATGCGAGGGGAGGTGTGCCGGTGAAAGTACGTCCCTTCCGTGCGGAGGATGCGCCGGCGGTTGCTGCGCTCTGGCAGTACTGGTTCAAGGACAAGACCCTCGTGCCCGACTCGCGGCTCACGGATCTGGCCCGCCGCATCTACGCGGAAGACCCGAATGTCGATGACGAGATCACTTCCCTGATAGCCGAAGGACCGGACGGTCAGGTATTGGGTTTCCTGGGCGTGAGCGTCATGCCCGTGGAGGTCGATGGCGCCAGCGGCAAGATGGCGGGCGTATTCCCCTCCGTGGTGCACCCGGACGCGTCCAGCACCGTGGCCACCTTCCTGCTGCGGCGCTTCCTCGCCGGCCCTCAGGTCCTCACCTTCTCGGACGGCGGTCACGTGAAGTTCGAGCGCATCTGGGAGGCCCTGGGAGGGCAGATCGCGCAGATGCAGTCCCTCAGGTGGATCGTGCCGTTCCGGCCGCTGGAGACGGCGGCAGGTTCGGGCTCAGCGCGCAAGGTCGTGGGGAGGCTGCAGCCGGGTTTCGTCTACCTGGCCAAGGGTGCGGACCAGGTTCTCAGAGGCCTGTCCCGGAGGCGCCTCAGGGCGCCAGCAGCCGGGAACGATTACGTAACGGAGCCACTCACTCCCTCCGAGTTGGTAGCGGTAGCTGCGAAACTCGACTCTAAAGCGCGCCTCAGGCCGCTCTACGACCCGGAGCATCTCGCCTGGCAGTTCGGTGAGATGAGTAAGATAGCCGACCTAGGCGAGTTCACCGCGCACGTGGTCAAGACCCGGAACGGTTCACCGGTCGGTTGGTACGTGTACTACCTCAAGCGCGGCGGCGTCTCGCGCCTGTTCGCACTGCAGGGCCTCGAGAAGCATCTGGATGGCGTGACGGGACACCTACTCGCCGACGCGGACCGGCGCGGCGCTGGCGCGGTGATGGGCCGGATGGAGCCCAAGCTGCGGCGGGTCATGGCCGGGCGCACGGACCTCATAGTGCCCAAGGGCTCGTTGATGATGGTCCACTCCAAGGATCCGTCCCTCATGAGCGACGCCCTGCTCGGGCGCTTGGCCTTCACCCGGCTGCAGGGCGAGAACTGGTACTGGTGGGCCATCGCCTCGGATGTCCCCCTCTAGGGTGCCGTGCCCGCCCGGTGTGCCCGGTACTTCCGCCTACCGAACCCGAGCAGTTGGGTCTCTTATCAGTCCCCGCCTGTGGAGTCGGGCTCACTGACCGCGCGGAAGGTGTTGAGGATGACGCCGACGTCGCTTAGCAGCGTGCGCCGACTGAGGTAGTCGAGGTTGATGCTCAACTTCCTCGGCATGATCTCCTCGATGTAGTACCGCTCGGGGTCGGGGTGGCGGCCCATGAGCTCGCTCTCCGACCTGAAGGCCACCGAGGCGGGGTCCGTGATGCCTGGCCTGACCGTCAGCACCTGCCGTTGCTCTTCCGTGTAGAGCTCCACATAGCGGGGGACTTCAGGGCGTGGACCCACCAGAGCCATTTCGCCCCGCACCACGTTGATCAGTTGCGGCAACTCGTCCATCTTCCACTGCCTCAGGAAGCGACCCACTCGCGTGATGCGGGGATCCTCCCCCACGGTCAGTTGCCCGCCCGTGCGTTCGGCGTCCGTACGCATCGTGCGGAACTTGAGGATGTTGAACGGTTCGCCCCCCCGGCCCACCCTGACCTGGCGGAAGAACACCGGTCCCGGTGACGAAGCGGCCACCGACACGGCTACCACCAGCAGCAGCGGCGAGAGGACCAGGAGGCCTAGCGCTGCAGCGCTGGCATCGAACAATCGTCGCGCCGTTTCTCCCGTTGCCGTGGGCGGAGCAGCGCCCTCGGCGGACTCGCCTGGCAGGGTCACCGAGCGGGGGACACCAGCGTGCTGGTGGCGCCGCCAGCAGTGCGGCGCAAGCGGGTGGCGTCACGGATGGCTTCCACCACATCGTTGACGTCCTCGTCGGTCAGGCTGGGGTTGAGTGGGATGGAGACCATCCGCTGGAAGGCGTCCTGGGCCACGGGGAAGTCCTCGGGCGAGTAGCCGTACTTCTTGGCGTAGTAGCTCATCATGTGCAGGGGCCGGTAATGCACGCTGGTGCCGATGTTCCTGGCTCGTAGTTCCTCGATGAACTCGTTGCGGGTCACCTCCAGCTGCTCGGTGCGAAGGCGCAGCACGAAGAGGTGCCAGGCGCTCGAGACGTCGGGCCGCTCGGTGGGCAGCTCCAACGCCTCGTCGTCACCCAGCGCCTCTCGGTACATCTCCACGACCTCCAGGCGGCGGGCGTGGAAGCCGGCCAATCTCTCGAGCTGGTGCATGCCGATCGCGGCCTGCACGTCGGTCATGTTGTACTTGAAGCCCGGTGCCTCGATGTCGTAATCCCAGGAGCCGCCCTTGTCGAAGCGCTTCCAGGCGTCGCGCGACATGCCGTGCAGGCCGATGACCCGCGCCTCGTCGATGAGGTCGGGCCGCCCGGTCAAAGCACCGCCCTCCGCCGTGGTCAGGTTCTTCGTGGCGTAGAAGGAGAAGGAGGCGAGGTTGTCCCTGCTGCCCACCTGCACGCCCTTGTAGTTGGCCGGGGCAGCGTGAGCCGCGTCCTCTACGACGTGCAGGCCGTGCTGTTCCGCCAGGGCGAACAGAGGATCCAAGTCGGCCGGATGACCGGCGTAATGCACCGGCACGATAGCGCGGGTCCGGGGGCCGATGGCCTTCTCCACGGCCACGGGGTCGATGCACAGCGTGTCCGGCTCCACGTCCACCAGCACCGGGGTGGCCCCCACGTGCTCGACAACGTTGGCCGTAGCAGCGAAGGTGAGGGTGGGTACTATCACTTCGTCGCCGGGTCCGATGCCCAGCACCACCAGGGCCACGTGCAGGCCGGCCGTGCACGAGTTCAGCATGAGCGAGGTGTCGCCGGGCGCGCCTACGTACTTGCCGAACTGCGCTTCGAACGCCTTGGTGCGAGGTCCGGTAGTGATCCAGTCCGACTTGAGGGTAGCGATGACCTCGCTGACCTCTTCCTCGCCGAGCTTCGGAGGAGAGAAGGGCAGGAACGTGTCACGCGGCATACGGTCTCCATTCTGAGCTTTCCGATAGAGATCTTCTCGTCGGCTCTCCGGTCTTCGGAAGCGGCCGGCGTTCGGTTCATCTACATTACCTGCAGCCGGAGAAAGCTCCTATGAGGTGCGACCAATTTTCCTGGCGATTCGGGGTTAGGTACCTGCTAAAGCTCTGGGCTCGGGTGGGCGGCGTGAACGGGCTCAGTCCTCGGAACTGAAGGTGGCCCCGAGCCCATCCTCGAGGCTGGTGCGGGGCCGCCAGCCGGTGGCCTTCAGGGCCGAGACGTCCGCCACGGAATGCTTGATGTCGCCTCTCCGCTGCTCTGCGAAACTGAACGCTACTTGCTCCACGCCAGGGAGGCTCTGGACTGCTTCCAGCAACTCCAGCAAGCTGACCTGGGTGCCACGTCCGACGTTGAAGACCGGCATGACATCAAGCCTACGGCCCGGATCCGTAATGGCCCCCACGAGGGCCTCCACGACGTCAGTTACATATACGAAGTCGCGCGTCTGGGTGCCGTCGCCGAATATGACGATCGGCTGGCGCCGCCGGGCGCGGTCGAGGAAGATGCTGATCACCCCGGAGTAGGGGCTGGTGGGGTTCTGCCGCGGCCCGAAGACGTTGAAGAAGCGGAATGCGGTGGCGTCAAGCTTGCCGTTCGCGTGGAAGAAGGCCAGGTAGTGCTCGCCGGCGAGCTTGTCCGCGGCGTAAGGGGTCAGCGGTCGTTTCTCGGCGATCTCTACGAGAGGCAGCGCCGGATTATCGCCGTAGACGGCCGCGGAGCTGGCGTACACCGCGCGCCGGACTCCGAGGCGCGCGGCCGTTCCGAAGAGTCTGATGCTCCCCTCGAGATTCGTACGATGCGTGCCCACCGGATCGTCCACGGAAGCCTGCACGGAGGCCACCGCTGCTAGGTGGACGAACGCGTCCTGGCCCTCGAGTGCGGACTCGACCACCTTCTGGTCGGCGATGTGACCCACCACCAGCTCCAGGGAGGGATCAACCGGCAGGTTGTCGGGGGATCCCGTGGAGAGGTCGTCGAGGACACGCACCTTGTGATCGAGTTCGAGGAGCCGCCTGACGAGGTGCGAGCCTATGAAGCCGGCCCCACCCGTAACCAGGGTCTTCATGACTTAGCAGAGCTGTGCGCCGACCCGTCCGCGTTCTCGAGACTTCCTTGCAGAGTCAGTGCAGGCTGGTGCGCTGCGTGCGTTCTGGTGGCGGGGGTGAACTCGCAGCCATCGAGGAACTCCTCCAGCAGGATGCGGATACGGGCGTGATCCGACCGCATGGCTGCGTTCTGCAGGGCATCTACGGTGGCGCCCAAGGCCTCCGGATCTGCCGGCTTCGCGCGGGCCACGAAGATCTTCTCGTGGGGCGTGTTGTCCGTACGCTCCGCTTCCGTCATCAGCACTTCCACCAACCGCTCGCCGGGCCGCATGCCGGTGAAATGGATGGGTATGTCCACTTCGGGCTCGAAGCCGGAGAGCCTGATGAGGTCGCGGGCCAAGTCGACGATGCGCACGGGCTCGCCCATGTCCAGGATGTAGACCTCGCCGTTGCGGCCGAGGCCGGAGGCCTGCAACACGAGTTGCGCAGCCTCGGGGATGGTCATGAAGTAACGCACCATGTCCGGGTGGGTGACGGTGACTGGGCCGCCTGCGGCGATCTGGCTCTTGAAGATGGGGATGACGCTACCGCGGCTTCCCAACACGTTACCGAAGCGCACCGAGACGAACGTCTGGTCCGGACCCGCGCGCTGCGCTGCGTCCTGCACGAGATACTCCACCATGCGCTTGGAGGCTCCCATGACCGATGTGGGGTTGACGGCCTTGTCCGTGGAGATGTTCACGAAGTGAGTGACGCCATGCTTGAGCGCCAGAGCTATGAGGTTGCGGCTGCCGATGATGTTGTTGAAGACCGCCTCTTCGGGGTTCTCCTCCATGAGAGGCACGTGCTTGTGGGCGGCGGCGTGGAACACGATGTCGGGCCGGTAACGGGTGAAGACGTAATCAAGGCGCGCACCGTTCTGGATAGCGCCGATGACGCCGTGATATTTGACGTGGGGCCAGTCGCGCTCGAGTTCGCGCTCCAGCGAGTAGATGGAGTTCTCACCGTGCCCGAAGAGGATGAGCTCGGCCGGGTTGAACCGGCAGATCTGCCTCACCAGCTCCGAGCCGATGGAGCCACCGGCGCCGGTGATCATCACCCGCATGCCGCTCAGGTAGCCGAGGATGGCGTCGGTGTCGAGCCTGATGGGATCGCGGCCCAGCAGATCGTCGATGTCGACCTCCCGGATGCGGCGAACGTCCACCTTGCCGGACAGTACCTGGAACACGCCTGGGATGATCTTGTAAACCATGTTCGGGCGCGCTTCCCGCACGTGGTCTATCACCTGCCTGACGCTGTATCCGCCCTTGGAGGGCATGGCGATGAGAACCTCGTCGATCTTCTCCTCGAGGATCACCTCTTTGGCCATGGATACGGGGCCGAGGACGGGCACGGTCGAGACCCGAGTTCCGCGCTTCGTCAGGTCGTCGTCCAGGAAGGCCACGGGCTTCATGCCGGTTTCAGGGTGGCGCAGCAGTTCGCGCACGGCCAGGGCTCCCGCCTCGCCGGCGCCTATGACCAGTACGCGCTTGCGGAAGTCGGGTCCCACCATGTGCACGACCGCCTGCTCGTGCCTATAACGCGCCAGGGCCCGTACGCCGGCCATCAGGATGAAAGTAAAGGCGCCGTCCAGTAGCGCGATCGATCTCGGTATGCCCGCCGCCTGCCCGAAGACCACGAGGAGTAGCGTGCCGGGCACCGCCACCACGACCGACAGGGCGAGCAGGGCCCCTAGGTCGCGGAAGGTGAGGCTGCTCCAGGAGCGTGCGGGCAAGCCGAGCACGAACTCCATCAGGATCTTCAGAGGTAGGGAGAAGCCGAGAGCGATCAGAACCGGCGCGGCAGCTGGAACGACGCCGTCGTACCGGAGTGCGAAGGCAGCCACCGTCGCCAGCATGAAGAGAACCACGTCGGTCGCCAGCTTAATACTGGCGTTGATGGTCATAGGGAACGGTGCCAGTACGAAGTTCACAGGCCTTGTTTCGGTGCGCTTAGCGCTCATTCTTTGCCCTTGGGGGCTTTCCTCTCGAGGTCAGGATGAGGTGCGTTCGGCCACTCAGGAGGTGAAGATGCCCGTCGCCCTGCATGGGAAAGGTCGAAACAGTTCCGCTACCTTACCAATGCCTTCTGGGTAGCGGAGGTGATTCAGCCGCACCGCTAGCATGGGAAGGCGGGGCTGCCGAACTCGCCATCGTGGGGGCGCCTGTACCGATGCAACGTCTGGTGGTCCATATGCAACTCCAGTCCTTTTTGCCACCGTAGATCATGGGATACCTGGGAACACGCGAATGGTTCTAGAGTCGGCTGGCTTTCCCTGTGCGACTACGGTACCGCTACATTCCTGTGACGCGAGTGAGAGGCGACCACTTTCCGCCACCGATGAAGGTTCCCTTGCGGCCGTCACATGTTGATCAGACGCCGTGATAATCCCGATACCACTCCACGAACCTGCCCACGCCCACCTCCAGCGGCGTGGATGGCCGGAAACCGACGTCCTCCACCAGCGCGTCGACATCGGCGTAGGTGGCCGGCACGTCGCCCGCCTGCATGGGCAGGAAGTTCTTCTCGGCTTCCTGGCCCAGCGCGTTCTCGAGGATCTCGATCATCCTCAGCAACTCCACGGGCTGGTTGTTACCGATGTTGTAGACGCGGAACGGAGCGTTGCTGGTACCCGGGTCGGGATCGGCGCCGCTCCACTCGGGGTTGGCGGTGGCCGGACGGTCAGCGGTGCGGACGACGCCCTCCACTATGTCGTCTATGTAGGTGAAGTCACGGCGCATGTTGCCGTGGTTGAACACGTCTATCGGCCGGCCCTCGAGTATGGCCTTGGTGAAGAGGAAGAGCGCCATGTCCGGCCTGCCCCACGGCCCGTAGACCGTGAAGAAGCGCAGGCCGGTGGTGGGCAGGCGGTAGAGGTGCGAGTAGGTATGGGCCATGAGCTCGTTGGCCTTCTTACTGGCGGCGTAGAGGCTCAGCGGGTGATCCACGTTGTCGTGCACGGAGAAGGGCGTGGTGGTGTTGGCGCCGTACACGGAGCTGGAGGAGGCGTAGACGAGGTGTTCGACGTCGTGGTGCCGGCAACCCTCCAGGACGTTCATGAACCCGACCAGGTTGCTCTCCACGTAAGCGTGTGGGTTGGTCAGCGAGTAGCGCACGCCTGCCTGCGCCGCAAGGTTTATCACGACTTCCGGCGCGAACTCGGCGAACTCGGCCTCTAGCGCTGGACGGTCGGCGAGGTCGACCCTAGCGAAGCGGAAGTTCTCGTGGGGCGCCAGCCTCTCGAGGCGAGCCTCCTTCAGGCTGACGTCGTAGTAGTCGTTGACGTTGTCGATGCCGAGAACTTGGTCTCCTCTTGCAAGGAGCTTCTCAGCGACGTGGTAGCCGATGAAACCGGCGGCGCCGGTGACCATGAATCGCGTCATCCGTAACAACCTAACTCGTGTCCGGCTTCAGAGGCTCCAGTAACGCACACCGTTGGGCATCTGGTTGGCTCTGTACACGGACTTGATGTCGATCAGCGCGCCGTCCGGTTTAAGGAAGGTGTCGAGCTTCTCCAGTACCTGGTCGCCGTACTCCCTGTGGGGCACGGCGAGAACGAGTGCGTCGAGTCCGTGGAGTTCGTCTAGGCTCGTCAGCGACACACCGTACTCGCGCATCGCTTCTTCGGGATCGACTTTGGGGTCGTGTACCAGCGCCTCGATGCCGTACTCGCGCAGTTCCTCGAGGATGTCGGGGATGCGGCTGTTGCGCAGATCGGGGACGTTCTCCTTGAACGTCAATCCCAGCACGCCTACGCGAGCCTTCTCGAGCCTGCCGGTGGATGCCAGCAACTTCACGATCTTCTGGGCCACCACGGCTCCCATGCCGTCGTTGATGCGCCTGCCCGCCAGTATCACCTGCGGGATGTAGCCCACTTCCTCAGCTTTGCTGGTGAGGTAATAGGGGTCTATCCCTATGCAGTGGCCGCCGACGAGGCCCGGGCGGAACGGCAGGAAGTTCCACTTCGTGCCGGCCGCTTCGAGTACCTCGATGGTGGGGATGTCGAGCCGGTCGAAGATGAGCGCCAGCTCGTTCATCAGGGCTATGTTCAGGTCGCGCTGCGTGTTCTCGATGACCTTGGCGGCCTCGGCCACTTTGATGGACGAGGCTCTGTATGTGCCTGCATCGATTATCTCGTCGTAGACGGCCGCCACGCGGTCCAGCGTGGCTTCGTCCTGGCCGGAGACCACCTTGACGATCTTCTTGAGCGTGCGTTCCTTGTCGCCCGGGTTGATGCGTTCCGGGCTGTACCCCAAGGTGAAGTCGCGCCCGAGTTCGAGCCCCGACACCTCGGCGATGATGGGACCGCACACCTCTTCCGTGACGCCCGGGTAGACGGTGGACTCGAACACCACGACCGCTCCCGGCGTGACGGCGCGGCCGACTATCTCCGAGGCGGAGCGCAGGATGCTCAGGTCGGGTCGCCGGGCTGCATCTATCGGGGTGGGCACTGCGACCACGAAGAACGTGGCGCCGGCCAGGTCGGCTTCGTCGGCCGTGAACTTGACGCTGGTACTGCCGAGCACCTCCGGGTCCGCCTCACCCGTGACGTCGACGCCCTGCTTCAGCTGCGAGATCTTGCGCTTGTCGATGTCGAAGCCGACGACGTGCTCGTACTTCTCTCCGAAAGCCAAGGTCACGGGCAACCCCACGTACCCCTGGCCGATGACAGCTATCCGCTCAGAGCGCAGCAAGCGGCACCCAATCCCCGTCATCCCCCTGCCACACGGTGACCTCCCGCGGCGAGGAACGCTCCAGCGCCTCGCGGGCGCGGCCCACGTCGTCCGGCGTGGTGGCCACGGAGACGATGGTGGGGTAGGCCACGCGCAGGTTCTCGCCCTGCGGCGGCTCGAGAGCCGGTAGAGGGCTGTTCAGCAGGTAGCCCGCGAAGGCGAGCGCCAGGCCGAGCACGATGGCGCCGATGGCTGCCGACCAGAACGGTCCGATGGCCATGGCGGGCTCCCGGCCCATGATCATCAGGCTGCCGGAGCCGAGCATGAGGCCGAAGAGGCCGCCGCCCAGGAAGCCTAGGACGAAGCCCATGCTGAGGCCCCTGTCGGGAGACATGAAGCCGCGGTAGATGAGGTCCGGGTCCTGGTTGCGCTCGGTGCGGATCACGTCGTCGGAGGCGCCGGGCTGGAGCCCGACCCGTTCGCGCTCGAAGCCTGCGTCCACTAGCGCCGTGACGGCGTCCTGTGCCGCCGATGGGTGCTCGAAGAGGGCGGTGATGGTCTGACGGGGGGCACGCTCGTTCATGCACCCAATATAGCGCCACGGACGTGTGAACCGGCTGCCATGCGTCTCAGGGCCGGGGCTCGCGGCGGCCGCGCCCCGGGGCCGGAACCCGCCCCGTCACGGCGGCAGGCAGCTGAGGCCGCTCGCGCGCGCTCATGCGATGATGGCGCCCGTGAGCAGCCCCGCTCGTTCCACGCGCCGCGGCGCGTTGACGCTGATGATCGGCACGCTGGCCAGCCGGGTCACCGGGCTGGTGCGCAACTCGCTGCTGGCGCAGTTCTTCCCCACAGCGGTGCTGGACGCGTTCGTGACGGCGTTCAAGGTGCCCAACCTCTTCCGCGAGCTGCTGGCCGAGGGCGCGCTCACGAACTCGTTCGTGCCCGTCTACAAGGGGCTCTCGCCTACCGAGCAGCGGCGCATGTCCGGCGCGCTGCTGGCGCTGCTCACCCTGGCCAACGGCGTGCTCATGCTGGGCGCGTTCCTGGCGGCGCCGTTGCTGGCGCGGCTCCTCATCTCGGACGCGGGCAACGTGGACCTGGAGCTCACCACGCAGCTCATCCGCGTGGTGTTCCCCTTCCTGCCCGCCATCTCGTTCTCGGCGCTGGCCATGGGCATCCTCAACGCGGAGGAGCGCTTCCTGGCGCCGGCCTGGGCGCCGGTGGCCCTCAACGTGGTCACCGTGACTCTCATGGCCATCTTCCCGGGGCAGGCGGTCATGCTGGCCCTGGCGCACGTGTTCGGCGGACTGGCGCAGCTGCTGGTGCAGATCCCCGCGCTGGTGCGTAGCGGCCTGCTGCCCAAGCCGGGTTCGCTGTGGCATCCGGCCATGGGCGAGGTGCTGGTGCTCATGGTGCCGTTCACGTTCACGGCGGGCGGCCGCCAGGTGCTCAACGTGGTGGCCTCCAACGTCATCACCGGCATCGACGCCGGGGCGCAGGGCGCCTTCTACCTGTCGGACCTGTTCCTCAGCCTGCTACTGGGGCTCTTCAGCATCTCGCCCGCGCTGGCCTACTACTCGCGGCTGTCGCTGCACGCGGCCAACGAGGACGAGGCGTTCGGGCCCACCCTGGCCGAGGGTCTGCGCTTCATCACGTTCCTGACGGTGCCGGCCGGGCTGGCCCTCACGTTGCTGGCGGCGCCTTCGGTGGACGCCGTCTACAACTGGCGTTCGCTCTTCGGCTCGCCCATGGCGGCGGATCTGCGGGCGTTCACGGTGGCGGCCACGCTGCCGCTGGGGCTGGCGGTCTTCCCGCTGGGGGCGTTCAACCTGCTGGTACGCGCCTTCTACGTGCGCCGCAACGTGCGCACACCGGTGGTGCTGGTGCTCGCTTTCCTAACGCTGCAGGGCACGCTCTACGTGCTGCTCTCCCGTACCTGGGGCATAGCCGGGGTCTCGTGGGCCACGGTCATCGCCTCGTGGGCGCAACTGCTGGTGGCGGCCGTGCTGATCGCGCGGCGCGAGCGCTTCGGGCTCGGCGCGTGGGCGCGCCAGGCGTCGAGGGTGTGGCTGGCGGCGCTGCTGGCGGCCGTGGGCGCGGCCGCGGCGCTCTACCTGGTGCCGTTCGCGCCCAACTGGTGGGGCCAGATCGGGCGCCTGGCCGTGGGTGGCGCCACCCTCGTAGCGCTCTACCTGGGGCTGGGGGCGGCCCTGCACATACCCGAGCTGGCGTCCCTCAGGCGACTGCTGAGCCGGAGGTGAGCCTGCCTGCGAGGTCCTCTCGGGCGGCGCTCGGCTCGAACCTTCCCGGACTGCGACCACCGGAAACGCCCCGCGTCGCGTAGCAGCTAACTACACTCCGCAGGGCGCAAGGGACGCACGGGGCGAACCGGAACCAGGAACTAGAAGGGTCTTCTACTCCACCCGCTTGAAGATCACGGCGGCGTTCTGCCCACCGAACGCGAAGTTGGTGGAGAGCGCCACGTCGACCTGCTGCTCGCGTGCCTCGTTGGGGATGTAGTCGAGGTCCAGCTCGGGGTCGGGATCGATGAAGTTGCGGGTAGGGGGCAGCACGCCGGAGTGCA
This sequence comes from uncultured bacterium, assembly GCA_964467885.1. GTDB lineage: Bacteria > Deinococcota > Deinococci > Deinococcales > Trueperaceae > JAAYYF01. Next base: position 40,874 of record CAYXUE010000008.1, read on the forward strand.
GCGCCTGGACGGTGGCTATGCCCTCGATTCCGCCGGCGGCTCCGAGGGTGTGGCCCGTCATGCTCTTGGTGGAGGAGACGGGGGGCACGTCAGCGCCGAAGACGTCCTTGAAGGCCAGCGTCTCGTTGAGGTCGTTGGCGGGCGTGCTGGTGCCGTGCGCGTTGATGTAGCCCACGCTGGCTGCGTCCAGCCCTGCGGACTTGAGGGCGGCCTGGATGGCGCGGATGGCGCCGCGGCCGCCGGGGGCGGGCGCCGTGATGTGGTGGGCGTCCGCGCTGGAGCCGAAGCCCACGACCTCGGCGTAGATGCGGGCGCCGCGGGCCTTGGCGTGTTCGTACTCCTCGAGCACTAGGATGCCCGCACCCTCGCCGGCCACGAAGCCGTCCCGGCTGGCAGTGAACGGCCGGCTGGCCGTCTCGGGGCTGTCGTTGCGGGTGCTGAGCGCCTTCATGACGGCGAAGCCGCCGATGCCCATGGGCGTGATGGGCGCCTCGGAACCGCCGGCGAACACCACGTCGGCCTCGTCCATCTTGATCATGCGCCACGCTTCACCGATGTTGCTGGTGCCGGTGGCGCAGGCGGTGACCACGCTGGAGGAGGGGCCCGTGAGGCCGTAGCGCATGGCCACGTGCCCGCTGGCCATGTTGGCTATCAGCATGGGGATGAAGAAGGGGCTCATGCGCATGGCGCCGCGCTCGAAGCGCGTGCTCGACTGGTTCTCCCACGTCTCCAGGCCGCCGATGCCGGAGCCGACCGAGGTGCCGGTGCGGTCGCCCGCCACCTCTTCTTCCGTGAGACCGGCGTCCTTCAGCGCCAGCTCGGCGCCTATCAGGGCGAGATGGACGAAGCGGTCGAGGCGCTTGGCCTCGCGCCGCTCGATGTAATCCTCCACGTTGACGTCGACCTCGCCGGCGATGGTGACCGACAGGTCCGAAGCATCGAAGTTGGTTATCCGGCGGATGCCGTTACGCGCCTCGTGCTGGGCGACGAGGAACTCCTCGGCGCCCACGCCGATGGGCGTGACGGGCCCCAATCCGGTGACTACGACTCGTCTCATACAGCCCTACGATAACGGCCGCGGGGACCGTCGGCCGTTCTTACACACCCGGTTGCGGGCGGCTTGCTTTACTGCTTCTCGCTGATGAACTTTACGGCGTCACCGACGGTGCGGATGCCCTCGGCTTCCTCGTCGGAGATCTCCACGCCGAACTCGTCCTCCAGGCCCATGATCAGCTCGACCACGTCGAGCGAATCGGCGCCGAGGTCTTCCATGAAGCGCGACTCGTCGGTGACGTCGCTGGGGTCGGCGTCGAGCTTGTCGGCTACGACTTCTTTGATCTTCTCGAGTATCTCGTGCTCGTCCACGAACTTCCTCCTAGGCAGCACGCCTCTTGGGTTACCCACGCTGTGCTGAAGTTTGGCAGATTCTAGCACGGGTCGAACCCGTTCTCGGACCGCCCTGTGTGGGCCCAGCGGCCCGCTTCTCACGTGCAAGTTGCACGAGGGCTCGCGGCGCCATGCGGCAAGCGAACCCTGCAAACACTAATGCATGACCATGCCACCGTCAACCGCAACCGTCTGGCCGTTGACGTAGCCGGCTTCCACGCTGGCGAGGAACGCCACCACGGCGGCCACGTCCTCGGGCTGACCGAAGCGGCCGGCGGGGATCTGCTGCATGTACGCCTCCTGCAGCTCCTCGCTGAGCGAGGCGGTCATGTCCGATTCGATGAAGCCGGGGGCCACCGCGTTCACGGTGACGCCCTTGCCGGCGTACTCCGTGGCCAGCGCCTTGGTCAGGCCGATGAGGCCGGCCTTGGAGGAGATGTAGTTGGCCTGCCCGGCGTTGCCGCGCAGGGCCACCACGGAGGTGAGGTTGACTATGCGGCCCGTGCCGCTCTTCAGCATGCCGCGCAGGGCGGCCTTGGAGAGGTAGAAGGCGCTGCTCAGGTTCGTGTCCAGCACGGCTTGCCAGTCGTCGTCCTTCATGCGCAGCACCAGGCCGTCGCGCGTGATGCCGGCGTTGTTGACCAGCACGTCGAGGCTGCCGAACCGCTTGGTCACGCTCCTGATGAGCTCCTGGCAGGCGGCCGGGTCGGAGACGTCCGCGCCGAAGGCGTGCGCCTCGCCGCCCGAGGCCTCTATGGCCTGCACGGCCTTCTCGGCGGGGCCGGCGGAGTTGACGTAGTGCACGGCCACGCGGTAGCCGTCACGGCCCAGGCGTTCGGCGATGGCGCGGCCCAGGCCGCGGCTCGAACCCGTGACCAGCGCCACGCGGGGCGCGGCGTTGCCCGCTCCAGCGGCATCGGGACTGCTCAACTTCTTACCTCCTCGAGGGCGGCCTCCAGGGACGCGGTATCCGTCACCGCGCTGGCGGGGGCATCGTCCAGGATGCGGCCGACCAGACCCGTCAGCACGTTGCCCGAGCCGAACTCCACGTAGCGGGTGGCGCCCAGCTCGTGCAGCTTACGAACGCACTCCACCCAGCGCACGCTGCCGGTGACCTGCAGCGTGAGCAGCTCCGGAGCCTGGGAAATGTCGGCCAGGGGCTCGGCCGTTACGTTGCAGACGATGTCGAAGGTGGGCTGCGCGAAGGCGGTGGCCTCAAGGTCCACGGCCAGGCGCTCGGCTGCCGGCTGCATGAGCGAGCAGTGGAACGGGGCGCTCACCTTCAGGGGCACCACGCGGCCACCCAGTTGCTTCAGGGCGGCGCTGGCTGCCTCCACGCCCGCCGTGCTGCCGGAGATGACGGTCTGGCCCGGCGAGTTCAGGTTGGCGATCTCGACGACCGCGCCGTCCCCTGTGCTCACGGACCTCAGGGCGTCCTCGACCTGCGCCTGCTCCAGCTTGAGCACAGCGGCCATGGCGCCCTCGCCTGCGGGCACGGCTTCCTGCATGTAGGTGCCGCGCCGCCTGACCAGCTTCACGGCGTCGCCCACGCTGAGCGAGCCGGCCGCCACGTGGGCCGTGTACTCTCCCAGCGAGTGACCGGCGCCGAAGTCGGCGGCGGGTCCTCCCGCCTCCAGCCAGGCGGCGTAGGCCGCCGCCCCGGCGGCTACAAGGGCGGGCTGCTGGTTGGCGGTCAGTTGCAGTTCGTCAGCGGGGCCCACCCACATGAGCTCGAGAAGCCCGGGCAGCGCGGCTTCGGCCTCGTCCAGCACGCGCTTGGCGGCAGCGGACGAGGCGTAGAGCTCCTGCGCCATGCCCACCTTCTGTGAGCCCTGGCCGGGGAAGAGCGCGGCTAGTCGCGCGCCTGGCGCCGCGGCGCTCAGGTCGGCCCCCAGGTGACGACGGAGGAGGCCCAGGTGAGCCCTGCGCCGAAGGAGACCAGCAGCAGGTTGTCGCCCACCTTCACGCGGCCGGAGTCCAGCCCGTGCCTGATGGCCAGGGGGATGCTGGCGGTGGAGTTGTTGCCGTACTCGTCCACCGTCACTATCACGCGCTCGGGTTCGAGGTTCAGGCGCTCACGGGCCGCCTCGATGATGCGGAGGTTGGCCTGGTGCGGCACGAAGTGCGCGATGTCGTCGGTGGTCATGCCGGCCTTCTCCACCGCTTCGATGGTCGAGGTGTTCATGACCCGCACCGCGAACTTGTAGACCTCTCGGCCGTTCATGTAGAGGTTATCGCCCAGCTCCACACCGCCCGGCAGGCAGCGGCCCACCGCCTTGCGGTGCAGGTGCTGCGCGCCCGCACCGTCGGCGCCCAGCACCATGGACTTGATGCCGAACTCTTCGGGCACGGCCTCCACGATGACGGCGCCCGCCCCGTCGCCGAACAGCACGGCGGTGGAGCGGTCCTCCCAGTTGACGATCTTGGTGAGCGCCTCGGCGCCGATGGCGAGGACGCGCTTGTTCTGGCCGGACTCCACCAGGCTCTTGGCTATGCCCAGCGCGTAGATCCAGCCGGGGCAGGCCGCCAGCAGGTCGAACGCGCCCGCGGCGAGCTTGAAGCGCTCCTGCACCAGCGCCGCGGTGGCGGGGAAGAGCGCGTCCGGCGTGTTGGTGGCCACGATGACCATGTCCACGCCGGCCAGGGCGTCGTCACCGTGACGCGCCAGCAGATCCTCGACGGCGCGGAACGCCAGATCACTGGTGAACTCGTCTTCGGCAGCTACGTGACGGCGCTTTATCCCCGTACGAGTGGTTATCCACTCGTCGGAGGTATCCATCATCTTCTCCAGGTCGGAGTTGGTGAGGATGCCGTCCGGAGCGTACGCTCCGAGCGCAGTTATCCCGGCCGTGGTCCTGTTCCGGTTCACGCTTGGGCCATTACCTAGGCCTCAGCGATCACCTGACGGCCGTCGTATGTGCCGCACTCGGGGCACACGACGTGAGGCGGCTTCATGCTCTTGCACTGGGGGCAAGCCACGAGGGTGGGCGCCTTCAGGGCGTCGTGGGCGCGACGCGAGTCGCGGCGGGAGCGCGAGGTGCGCTTCTTGGGTACTGGGTGCTTGGCCATCTTGCTGGTTCTCCTTTAGGGTGCGCCTGAACGATCAGGCGTTCAAGTCTATGTCACGCAGCGCCTCGAAGGGCGATCTCGGCTTGGATTCCTCGTCGGCGGGCTTCTCGGGAGCCAGTTCCGGGTGCTCGTTGAGGTTCACGCCCTCCTCGTTCAGGCCGAGGCAGGCTTCCTTGCAGAGCACGGTTATCGGCTGCTCTATGGCCAGCAGCTCGGTGAGGAACCAAGCGAAGTCCACTTCGGGCGAGCCGAACACGAGGACGTCTTCCTTGCCCTCCTCGTCGGACTCGTCGAGCTGCAGCGGGCGGTCGGAAGGGCGGTACTCCATGTTGTACACGAATGAGGTGCCGACCTCGGTCTCCACGTCCGTGAGGCAGCGGCGGCACTCGTTGACGGTGACGCCCTTGACCGAGCCTTCCAGGATGAAGTCGTCGTCGCCGCCCGTGTTGATGACGGTGAGGTCCCACTCGAGCGGGCCCGCCAGGCGCAGCCCGTCGTTATCGAGAAGCTCGTGCGCGGGCTCCAGCAGTCCCTCGCCGTGCACTTCGAGCGGAGCGCTCGGGTCGTGCGTCAGCAGGGAGGATAGGTTGAGAGTCGCGTCACTTCTAGACTGCATCCCTTCAAAGTATAGGGGCGCCCCTTCCTATGTCAAGGAGTTGTGATGCAGAGAAGAGCGCGTTGCCGCCGGAATATTCTGCATCCCGCGCGTCCCGGTGGCGACACGCTGCGGGGCTATACTCACCCGCGATGCCGGAACTGCCAGAAGTGGAAACCGTGAGGCGCCAGCTGGAGCCGTGGCTCACCGGCCGGCGCATCGAACGAGTGGAGTTGCTGGCCCCACCGGGCCCTAAGTACGCCGGCTTGGAGCGGGCGGCGGGTCAGACCATCGAGGCGGTGGGGCGGCGGGGCAAGTTCCTCCTCATGCCGCTCTCGCAGGGCGACGAACTGGTGGCCCATCTGGGTATGACGGGCGTTCTCACCCCGGGCGGCGCCAGCGAGCCCGCCAAGCACCTCCGCGTGGCCGTTGACCTGGAGGGCCGCACTCCCAACCGGCTGGAGTTCACCGACACCAGGCGCTTCGGGCGCTTCCTGATAGTCAGGCGCGGCGATTACTCGAACCTACCCACGTTGGCCGCGCTGGGCCCCGAACCGTTCGACGACGCCTTCACGCCCGAGCTGTTCCACCGGGCCCTGGGGCGCTCGACCATGGCCGTCAAGACGTACCTCCTGAGTCAGCGGCCCGTAGCGGGCGTCGGCAATATCTACGCCGACGAAGCGCTGTGGCGTGTGGGCGTCCACCCCCTGACACCGGCCGCGGAGGTGCGCGCGGACGAAGCCGCCCTGCTGCTGCAGGCCATCCGCGACGTGCTGGCTGCCAGCATCGACGCGCAGGGCACCACGCTGAACGATTACCGCACCGTCTACGGTCAGAGCGGGGATTACGCGGACCGGCTGGACGTCTACGGCCGGGCCGGCCACGCCTGCCCCCGCTGCGGCGCGCCGCTGCAGCGCCTCGTGGTGGGTGGCCGCGGCACCACCTTCTGCCCCGATTGCCAGCCGCACCCCGATAGGAGACACCAGTGAGCGACACCCCGCCGGAGAGCCTGGACGGCAGCCCTCCTAAGGGCGCAACCGCGTCCGTGGTGAACCCGAAGATCACGAGCCTGGAGCTGCAGGTGCGCTTCGGCGACACCGACGCCCTGGGTCACGTCAACAACGCCGTTTACGCCTCGTACGCCGAGCTCGGACGCATACACTACATAGCTCAGCTGGGGCTGCCCGCCACGGGCTTCATCCTCGCGCGGCTGGCCATGGACTTCAGGCGGCAGGTGAAGCTAGGGGAGCGCTGCTGGATCACCACCGAGATGGCGCGCGTGGGCAACACCAGCATGACCATGCGGCAGGTCATGTACGCCGAGGGCGAGGTGGCCTGCGAGTACGAGGCCGTGGTGGTCTGGTTCGATTACGAGACCAACCGGCCGGTGCCCATACCGCCGGAGCAGCGGGCGCTGATCACGGGGTAACCGCCGCGCACCGGTGGCGCGGCCTTGGCGCGAAGGACCCGCCCTGCGCGGCCGAGCGGGGCACGGTAGGATGCGGGCGTGCACAAGCAAGGTGCAGATCCGCAGCCGGGGCGCGGCCCGGGGGTCGTCGTCGTCACGGGCGCGTCCACCGGGATCGGCCGGGCCAGCGCGCTGCTGCTGGCCGAGTTGGGCCATGTGGTCTACGCGGGGGTGCGCCAGGAGGAGCACGGCGAGGAGTTGCGCAAGGAGGCCGGCGCCGGCGCCAAACTGCACCCGTTGATCCTCGACGTCACCGAACGCGACCACGTGGTGGCTGCGGCCGAACGCGTGAGGGCCGAGCTGAACGGCCTGCCCTTCACGGGCCTCGTGAACAACGCGGGCATCGCGGTAGCCGCGCCGCTCGAGTTCCTCCCCATGGACGACCTGCGCGACCAGTTCGAGGTCAACGTCATCGGCCAGGTGGCCATGTCGCAGGCGTTCCTCCCCATCCTGCGGGACTACAAGGGGCGCCTCGTCTACGTCGGCTCGGTCTCGGGCCTGGTGGCCAGCCGGATGTTGGGCGCCTACTCGGCGTCCAAGTTCGCTCTGGAGGCCGTGGCCGACGCCTTCCGGCGCGAGCTCAAGCCGCACGGGGTGGGCGTCTCGCTGGTGGAGCCGGGCCGCATCGCCACGCCCATCTGGGACAAGTCCTTGGAGGAAGGCAGGGCCCGCCTGGAGGCGATGGGGCCGCAGGCGCGCGAGTACTACGGCGCCGTGGTCGAGGAGCTGGTGGACAGCGCCAAGGACGCCTCGGTGAAAGGCACCCCCGCCATGGCGGTAGCCAGGGCCGTGGTGCGGGCGTTGTCCGACAGGCGCCTGCGCACGCGCTACTTCGTGGGCGCGGACGCGCACATAGTGAACGTCATGCGCCGCGTGATGCCCGACCCGATGCTCGACCGCATAATCAGCGCCACGCGACGTTAAAGAACGCTCTACCTCCCCTTGTCGACGACGTGGCCGGCGGGTGATATCTTTACCCCATCCTGCGCGAAGTTGCGCCGAACCGGCTACCGGTCGGTTGCAGCGCGCCGACCGTCACGGACAGGGCCTGGTGAGGAACCGCCGGCGCATCCGTACCGCGGTCCGGGGCCTTCCACCTTGGCCCCGACGAGAGGTGGAGCATGAGAAGAATCCTTATCGCCTTCCTTGCAGCCGCGCTAGTGGGCGCCGTCTTCGCCCAGAGCGAGGACTCCGAGTGGACCTGCCCGGCCGAGTACGCCGGACAGACCCTCAACGTCTACAACTGGGCCACGTACATAGCCGAGGACACCATCTCCAACTTCGAGGCAGCCTGCGACGTGACCGTGGTGTACGACACCTACGCTTCCGACGACGACATGCTGGTGCGCCTGCGCCAGGGCAACCCGGGCTTCGACATCGTGGTGCCCTCCGACGTGATCGTCACCCTCATGGTGGACGAGGGTCTCGTGCTCGAACTCGACAAGTCCAACATCCCCAACTGGGCGAACCTCGACCCCACCTTCCTCGACCTGCCGTTCGACCCCGGTAACCGCTACAGCGCGCCCTACCAGTGGGGCACCGTGGGCATCGGCTACAACACCGAGAAGGTCGACGAGGTCACCAGCTGGGCCGACCTCTTCGCCTACGACGGCCCTGTGGCGTGGCTGGAAGACACCACGGCCTTCATCGGAGTGGGCCTCATCATGACGGGCCACGACCCCAACAGCGAGAGCCCGGCCGCCATCCGCGAGGCAGCCCAGTTCCTCATCGACAACGGTGGCAACGTGGTCTACATCGCCAAGGACGACGGGCAGGAGATGCTGGTGCGCGGCGAGGTCGACATGGCCATAGAGTACTCGGGCGACATCTTCCAGATCATGGACGAGTGCGAGTGCGACACCTACGCCTACGTGATCCCCGAAGAGGGCACCAACTTCTGGCTCGACAGCCTGGTCATCCCGGCGGGCGCCCCCAACAAGGCGCTGGCCGAGACCTTCATCGACTACGTGCTCGACCCGCACGTGGGCGCCTCCATCGCCAACTACACGGCGTACGGCAGCCCCAACCAAGCCGCCGTGGACATGGAGCTCATCGACCCCGAGCTGGCGGAAGACCCAGGCATCTACCCCAGCGACGAGACGCAGGAGCGCCTCTTCTTCGCCACCCAGTCGGCGGAGCGCGAGCAGCTGCTGTTCGAGGCCTGGGACGAGATCCGCATCTTCATCGGGCGCTGACCCGCGGGCCCCACGGCGCCAGCGGCCCGCCAACCGGGTCGCTGGCAGCCGCCCCCGGGCCCGACCCCGAGCAGGAGTAGGCATAGCCAGATGACGAAGCCGGCCGTCGAGATACGCAACCTGGTCAAGGAGTTCGTGGACGCGCGCACCAAGCAGAACGTGCGCGCCGTGGACGACGTGAGCCTGGACATAGCCGACGGCGAGTTCTTCGCCCTCCTCGGCCCCTCCGGCTGCGGCAAGACCACCACCCTGCGCGTCATCGCCGGCTTCGAGGTGCCCACCTCGGGCGAGCTGCTGCTGCGCGGGCAGTCCATGACCGGCATCCCCTCCTTCCACCGGCCCGTGAACACCGTGTTCCAGGACTACGCCCTCTTCCCCCACATGACCGTCATGCAGAACGTGATGTTCGGTCTGAAGATGGCCAAGGTGCCCGCCGCGGAGGCCAAGCGCCGTGCGGAGGAGGCCCTGGAGATGGTGCGCCTGCCCCACGTGGGCAGCCGCAAGCCCAAAGCGCTCTCGGGCGGCCAGCGCCAGCGCGTGGCCCTGGCGCGCGCGCTCGTCAACCGCCCCTCCGTACTGCTCCTCGACGAGCCCCTGGGCGCGCTCGACCTGAAGCTCAGGCGCGCCATGCAGTTCGAGCTGAAGCAGCTGCAGCAGCAGGTGGGCATCACCTTCATCTACGTCACGCACGATCAGGAGGAGGCGCTGACCATGGCCGACCGGATCGCGGTGATGAACGAGGGCGAGGTGCTGCAGATCGGCCGGGCCGACGAGATATACGAGCAGCCCACCAGCCGCTTCGTGGCCGACTTCATCGGCGAGACCAACTTCGTGGAGGGCACCCTGGAGAGCAAGGCGGGCCGCATGGGCTTGCTGCGACTGGCCAACGGCGCCTCGCTGGAAGGCGTGCTGCGCGACCCCGACGTGGAGGTGGGAGGCCCCGCCACCCTGGCCGTTAGGCCGGAGAAGCTGCAGGTCGCGCCTCTGGCGGACGGGGAAGGCGCCGCGCAGGAAGGCTCGCGCACCCAGCTCACCGGCCGCGTGACCGGCGTGCACTACCTGGGCACGGACGCCCGCTACCTGGTGGAGGTGGAAGGCTTCAACGTGGTGGCGCGCGTGCAGAACCAGAGCCACGGCTACGCCGGCATGCTGAGAGAGGGCACGCCCGTGCGTCTGGAGTGGCGCACCGAGGACGGCTCGCTGCTCTCCTGAGCCGGGCGCAAGTTGGCCTCGCTTGGCCCCGCGTGGCCCCGCGTGGCCGGTACGTCCCGCCCGTCCGCCTGCCATGCGGCGGCGGGGACTAGGATGTGCACATGAAGGTACCTACCCTGGAGCTCACCGGCTCCCCTTACGAGTTCGGTCTGGCGCACGGCCGAGCGTTCCGTGACGCCATACGCGGCTACGCCGTGGAGCGCATGCGCCTGGCCGGCGAGCCGCACTGGACGGGGCGCACCTCCAGCCGGGACGAGGTTCTGGCCGTGGCCGAGGCGTGCCTGGAGCACCACCGGCGCTTCTCTCCCAGCCTCACCGAGGAACTGGAGGGCATGGCGGCCGCCACCGACCTGAGCCTCGCCGAGCTCGTGGTGGTCGGTGGCTTCACCGACTTCGTGGATGCCATGGCCACCGGTAGTCGCAAGGTGCTGGAGACCGAGGCGCTGGACGACTGCACCGCTTTCCTCGTGCCCAACGCGCGCATGCGAGGCGGCCAGGGTGCCATCGGCCAGACATGGGACATGCACGAGGGATCCGCGGAGCACGTGGTGCTGCTGCGGGGACGGCCCGAGAACGCGCCGGCCTTCGACGTCTTCACCACCGCCGGCGCCGTGGGCATGATCGGCATGAACGAGGCCGGCCTCAGCGTGGGCATCACCAACCTGCTGGGCGCCAACGGACGCGCGGGCGTGACCTGGCCGTTCGTGGTGCGCAGGATGCTCGAGATGGAGAACCTGGACGACGCGCTGGCCGTCCTGCGGAGCGCCCCGCTGGCGGGCGCCCACTACTACATGATCATGGACGCTTCGGGCGCCGGCGCGCACGTGGAGGCCATGGTCGGCACGCAGAACGTGCAGCTGCTGCAGGAGGCGCCCCTGGCTCACACGAACCACTGCCTGCTGCCCGAGACGCGGGCGGTGGAGCGGCCGCGCGACCCTGACTCGCAGGCGGACTCCGTAGCGCGGCTGGCCGACGCCGAGCGTTTACTGGACCGCAGCGACCTGAGCGTGGAGGACCTGCAGGCCGTAACCGCCGACACCGCCAACATCTGCCACGTGGGCCAGGCGCCGCGCTTCGTGGGTACCTGCGGCGCCGTGATCATGCGGCCCGCCACGCGCGAGCTGTGGACCGTGGCGGGCAGGCCGAGCGAGGGCGAGTACGAACGCTTCGTGGTGGGCGCAGCGCCCAAGGAGGCGGCGGCCACCGGGGCCGCTGGCGCGTGACGGCGTGTGCGTGACGGCGTGTGCCTGGTGCGGGCGTGTGAGGGCGGACTCGTGAAGGTAGG
>CAYXUE010000008.1:52183-66937 GCA_964467885.1 uncultured bacterium
GCGGGCGTGTGAGGGCGGACTCGTGAAGGTAGGCGGGTAGAAGGTGGCGCCGTTCGGTACGAAGCCGCGCGTGCGCGTGGTTCCCGCCGCGCCGGAGCACGCGGAGGCGTTGGAGGAGCTGCAGCGCACCGTGTTCCCCAACCTGGCCGATCACGAGCTGATGAAGGCCGAGCACTTCCGCCTGCACCAGGAGGTGTTCCCCGAGGGCGAGTTCGTGGCCTTGGCGGCGGACGCGCCGGACGGCACCCCGCTCGAGGCCGAGCGGGTGGTGGGCCTAGGCTCCGGCTTCTTGGTGCACTTCGACTTGGAGCGCCCGGACCACTCGTTCAACGAGATGATCGCTGGAGGCACCTACGCCAACCACGACCCGGAGGGCGACTGGTACTACGGCGCGGACATCAGCGTGCACCCGGATTATCGCGGCCTGGGCCTGGGCCGCGCCCTCTACGACGCGCGCAAGGCTCTGGTGCGCCGGCTGCGCAAGCGCGGCATCGTGGCTGGCGGCCAACTGCCCGGCTACCCCCAGTACAAGGAGCGCATGGGCCTGGCCGAGTACGTGGAGAAGGTGGAGGCGGGTGAGCTCACCGACCCCACGCTCACGTTCCAACTCAGTAACGGCTTCGAGGTCTACGGCCTGATCCAGGGTTACATCGAGGACGCCTACACGGATGACTGGGCCAGCCTCATCGTGTGGTTCAACCCGGACCTCATCTACCCGGACATCTGACGCGAAGCCTTCATAAGGAGAGGTCGGGCGCGCCCGTGCGTCCGCCACCCAGCTGGCTCGGCCCGCTGTCTCCCTGTGTACCTCCCGTGATTCCCGGTCGCAGCGCGGCGGCAACTCAAGCCCTAACCTCGTAGGTAGAGGGGTTAATCGTTTAACCCAACGGAACCTCAACGGAGCCGGAGGTGCGCATGGCAAGCATGAAGGAGGTCGCGGCGCGGGCTGGAGTCTCCGTAGCCACCGTCTCCCATGTGCTGCGCGGCACCAAGCGCGTGAGCCCCGAGCTAACGGAACGGGTGCGCCAGGCGGCCCGGGAGTTGGGCTACGTGCCCAACCTGCAGGCCAGCGCGCTGCGCACCGGCCGCACCCAGACCTTCGGCGTGCTCATCCCCGATCTCTCCAACCCCTTCTTCGTGGCTCTGCTGCACGCCCTGGCACCCGCCGCCCGCGCGGCCGGCAAGGTGCTGATGGTGTACGAGTCCGAGAACGACGCGTCCAGCGAGAGGCAGGGACTCGAGCGCATGGTCGCCGGCCAGGTCGACGGGCTCATCTGGATCCCCGTGAGCGTGGACGAGGCGCCCCTGGGGGAGCTGCCCACGCGTGGTGTGCCCGTGGTGACCATCGACCGCCCGCTGCCCGGGGCGGACGCCGTGGTGGCCGACCACGTGGCGGGAGGAGGGCTGCTGGCCGCCCACCTGAAGCGCCTGGGGCACGGCAGGGTAGCGCTGCTGAGCGGGCCGCCGCACCTGCCCAGCTCGCGCGGTCGACGCCGCGGCTTCCTCGAGGCGTTCTCCCCCGCTCAGCCCGTGTGGGAGGCGGTCACCGGGTTCACGCACGAGCTTTCCCCCGAGGCGGTGCGGCGCCTGGATGGCGGCGGCTACGACGCCGTGGTGTGCCCCAACGACATGGTGGCACTGGGGGCGGTGCGCCACCTCGCGAAGCGGGGCGTGCGCGTACCGCAGGATGTGTCCGTGGTCGGCTTCGACGACGTGGCCTGGGCCTCCCTGATGGAGCCTGCTCTCACCACCGTGAGGCAGCCGCTTGCCGCCATCGGCGCGGCGGCCGTGCGCCTGCTGCTGGAGAGGATCCAGGATCCCGGTCGCGCCACGCGGCATGTGGTCATGCCGGTGGAGTTGGTGGTGAGGGGTTCCACGGCCGCGCCATCCGCGGCCCGACGGGCTGAGGGCAGCGCGCCGCCGGTGTACTCGTAAGGGAAGGAGAGGTCGCAGCGTGAACGGAACTGGCCCTGGATCCGCAAGCAGCGAACCCGTGATCACGGTGGTCGGCAGCGTCAACATGGACCTGGTGGTGAGCGTGCCACGCCACCCGGCGCCCGGCGAGACGCTCATCGGCTCCGACTACGTGACGCATCCCGGTGGCAAGGGGGCCAACCAAGCGGTGGCGGCCGCCCGGCTCGGCGCGCACGTGCGTTTCGTGGGCCGCGTGGGCAGCGACGGCTTCGGCGAGGAACTGCGGCGCACGCTGCAAGCGGACCGGGTGGACGTCTCGCATCTGGGCGTCAGCCAGGGACCCTCCGGCGTGGCCTTCATCCAAGTGGACGGGCGCGGTCAGAACAGCATCGTGGTCTCGCCCGGTGCCAACTTCGCGGTGAGCAAAGCGGACCTAGCGGACGCCGCCCTCGAGGGTTCCAGCGCGCTGGTGCTCCAGCTCGAGGTGCCGCTCGAGGTGGTGCTGGCCGCCGCCCGCAAGGCGCGCCAGGCGGGCCTGTCCGTGATCCTCAACCTGGCTCCCGCCCAGCGGCTGAGCGCCGCTCAGCTGCGGGACGTCACCCACCTGGTGGTCAACGAGTACGAGGCAGGCCTGCTGCTGGGCATGCCCTCCTTCCGCGTCACGGATGACGCCGAGAGCGCCGCCAAGCGCCTGCTCGAGCTGGTGCCGCAGGTGGTCATCACCCTGGGCGACAAGGGCGCCGCCTGGGCCTGCCGAGACGAGGCGGGCGCGGTCTGGTCCGGCAGCGAGGCGGCCTTCAGCGTGAAGGCCGTGGACACCACCGGAGCCGGCGACGCCTTCACGGGCGCGTTCGCCCGCGCCGTGGCCCGACCGGCCGACGGGAACGTCGGAAGCGTCGAGGTGCTGCAGGAAGCCGTGCGCTTCGCCAGCGCCGCCGGCGCCCTCACTACCACCAGGCACGGCGCGCAGCCGAGCCTGCCGGTGCTGGCGGAGGTCGAGCGCATGCTGAAGGGAATCCAGACGTGAGGACCTTGGAGCAGGCGCGGGAAGGTCCGGAGCCACGCGTGAACGGCACCGTTCTTCAGATGCGCGACGTGGTCAAGCGCTTCGGCACCTTCGAGGCGCTCAAAGGGGTGGACTTCGACCTGCGCGCCGGTGAGGTGCACGCCCTGCTGGGCGAGAACGGCGCCGGCAAGTCCACCCTCATGAAGATCCTCGCCGGGGTGCAGCCGGCCACCAGCGGCAGCATGACCGTCCTGGGCCAGGAGGTGTCCTTCGGCAGCGTGGCCGACGCTCAGGCTCACGGGGTGGCGATGGTGTACCAGGAGCTGGCGCTGGCCACCGACCTGTCGGTGGCGGAGAACCTCTTCCTCGGGCAGCTGAAGCCGTTCGTATCGCACCGCGCTCTGGCGCGCCAGGCGGAACCTCTGCTGGCCAAGGTGGACCTGGACGTTCCGCCCCTGGCGCGGCTGGGCAGCCTGGCCGTAGGCGAGCAGCAGCTGGTGGAGATAGCCCGCGCGCTGGGTCACGAACGGCGCATCCTCGTGTTCGACGAACCCACGGCGGCGCTCTCCAGCGGCGAGACGGAACGCCTCTTCGAGCTCATCCGCAAGCTGCGCCAGGACGGCGTGGCCGTGGTCTACATCAGCCACCGCCTGGAGGAGGTGTTCGCACTCGCCGACCGGGTGACGGTCCTGCGCGACGGCGAACACGTACTCACCCGGTCGGTGGCGGACCTGGCGCCGGAGGACGTGGTCAGGGCCATGGTGGGCCGCGAGGTGCTGCGCTTCGAGCGCCAGCCCAGCGTCCGTGAAGGCGCGGAGCCCTTCCGCTTCAGGTACGAAGGGCCGGGATTGCGGCCCGGCACCCTGGAGCTGCTGCCGGGCGAGATCGTCGGCGTGGCGGGCGTGGTGGGTTCCGGGCGCAACCGGCTGCTCTCCACCCTCTTCGGGGTGAACGGGGCGGCCTGGGTGGATGACCGGCCGGTGCGCTCGCCGGCCGAGGCCATAAGGCGCGGCATGTTCCTCGTGCCCGAGGACCGCAAGCTCATGGGGCTCGTGCTGGACCTGAGCGTGCAGTCCAACCTGACGATGGCCATCCTCGGGCGGCTCACCCGCGCCGGGCTCTTCATCGACCATCCCGCTGAGAGCGCCGAGGCCAGCCGCTGGATCGAGCGGCTGCACCTCCGCCCGCCGGAGCCGCGCAAGCGTGTGGGGGACCTTTCCGGCGGTAACCAGCAGAAGGTGGTGGTGGGCAAGGCCCTGGCCACCGGCCCGCAGGTGCTGCTGCTGGACGAACCGACGCGCGGAGTGGACGTTGGCGCGCGCAGCGAGATCTACGGTGTGCTGGACGAGCTGGCCCGGGAGGGCATGGGGCTCGTCGTCGCCAGTTCCGACACCGACGAGCTGGTGGGCCTGTGCGACCGCGTGCTGGTGTTCCGGCACGGTGAGGTGGCTACGCAGCTCTCCCGGCCCCTAGACGACAAGGAGGTAGTGGCGCATGTTACAGGCGCAAGGCAGGTGGCGTGAACTGCTGGCCCGCTTCGGGCTGCTTCTAGCGCTGGTGGTGATGGTCGTCGTCCTGGCGTCCATCTCGGACCGCTTCCTCACCACCTCCAACATCATCAACGTTCTCAGGCAGATAAGCGTCAACGCCATCCTCGCCTTCGGCATGACGGTGGTGATCATCGGGGCCGGCATAGACCTGTCGGTCGGCTCGCTGCTGGCCCTGGTTGGCGTGGTGACCGCCTTGCTGGTCACGAACACCGGGCTACCGGTGTGGCTGGTGCTGCTGCTGGCCGTGCTGATCGGTGTGGCGCTCGGCGCCATCAACGGCGGCATCGTGGGTTACGCCGGGGTTGCGCCGTTCATCGTCACCCTCGCCGGCCTCACCATCTTCAGGGGCGCGGCGCTGGTGGCCACCGACGGGCGGCCCGTGAGCGGGTTGCCGCCCGTCTTCACCACCATCGGTTACGGCACCTTCCTGGGCATACCACTGCCCATCTGGATCATGCTCGGCGTGCTGCTGCTGACCTACGTCCTGCTGCGCCACACCGCCCTGGGACGGGCCGTCTACGCGGTGGGCGGCAACCCCGAGGCCGCGCGCCTCTCGGGTATCCCGGTCCGTAACGTCCTCGCCTTCACCTACGCCTTCTCCGGCTTCACCGTGGCAATCGCCGCCATCGTCCTCACGGGGCGCCTCAACTCGGCACAGCCCACGGCCGGCGTGGCGTTCGAGCTGGACGCCATCGCCGCCGTGGTGGTGGGCGGCACCTCCCTGGCGGGTGGCCGTGGCGGGGTGTGGGGCACCCTGGTTGGCGCCCTGATCATCGGCGTCATCAACAACGGCATGAACCTCATGAACGTCTCGAGCTTCTACCAGCAAATAGTGAAGGGGGGTGTCATCCTGGCCGCGCTGCTCATCGACCGCGCGCTCTCGCGCCGCTCCGGCTGATCTGGCGGGCGGGCCGCGGCCATGAGGTTAAGGGAAGCTATAACCGAACGCATCCATCACACCGAAGGCGGGGTCAGAGTGTCTAGCGTGTTCGCTGGCACCCGCCAGCAACTCAGAGGCAAGGAGCTGGCCCGGAGCGGCCGGCACGAGTTCACGGGCGCCCTCCGGCAGGAGGCACGCCCACCGGGAGGAAAAGCATGAGGAAACTACTAGTCGTCGTCGCCGTCGCCCTGTTCGGGGCCGCCTTCGCGCAGACCGTGGGTCTGTCACTCTCGACCCTCAACAACCCGTTCTTCGTGGAAGTGCGCGACGGCGCGCAGGCCGCCGCGGACGAACTAGGCCTTGAGCTCATCGTCACGGACGCGCAGGACAGCGTCAGCACCCAGATCTCCAACATCGAGGACCTGCTGCAGTCCGGCGTGGACGTGCTGATAGTCAACGCCACCGACTCCGACGCCGTGGTGCCGGCGGTCATGGAGGCCAACAGCCGCAACGTGCCCGTCATCGCGGTGGACCGCAGCGTCAACGGCGGCACCCTGGCCTACTTCATCGCCTCCGACAACCTGGCGGGCGGCCGCCTGGCGGGCGAGTTCATCTGCGAGCAGATCGGCGGCGGTAACGTCGTGGAGCTCGAAGGCATCCCCGGCGCCTCCGCAGCGCGCGAGCGCGGTCAGGGCTTCAACGAGGCCGCCGCGGAGTGCGAAGGCCTCAACGTGGTCGCCCGGCAGACCGCCAACTTCAACCGCGCCGAGGGCCTGAGCGTCATGGAGAACATCCTGGTGGCCCAGCCCGAGATCGACGCCGTCTTCGCCCATAACGACGAGATGGCGCTGGGTGCCCTGCAGGCCATCCAGGCCAGCGGACGCGACATCCTCGTGGTGGGCTTCGACGCCACCGACGACGCCGTAGCGGCCGTGAACGAGTGCACCATGGCCGCCACCGTGGCCCAGCAGCCGAGCATGCTCGGCGACGAGGCCGTGCGCGCCGCCAACGAGATCATCACCAACGGTGCGCCGGCGGAGACCGTCAACGTGGCCGTCGACCTGCAGCTGGTGACCAACGCGGAGTGCCAGTAACGGACCGCCGGTAAGGCATCCGGCAACTAGACCGTTCGCTAGTCGAGCAAGTCGATTTCCGAGGGGCGGCCGCTGAGGTCGCCCCTCGCCACACGGACCTTCCGAGGGGACAGCATGAAACGAACCGGCATACTGCACGCCGAGCTCTCGGCCCTGGTCGCCACCCTAGGACACGGCGACACGCTGGTGATCGGCGACGCCGGCCTGCCCGTGCCGGCAGGTGTGCGCTGCATAGACCTGGCCGTCAGCCCCGGCGTTCCGCGCTTCCAGCAGGTGGTGGACGCGGTGCTGTCCGAGCTGGTGGTGGAGAAGGGCCTGGCCAACGTCGAGCAACTGGAGGCGGCCCCCGCGGCCGCACAGGAACTCAGCGCCGCCTGGCCGGGCGACGTCCCGCTGGAACGCGTGGCGCACGCCGAACTGAAGGCGGCGTCGCGCACGGCCCACGCCGTGGTCCGCACGGGCGAGACCACGCCCTACTGCAACTTAGTGTTGGTGGCCGGCGTGCCGTTCTGAGGTCCGAGCCTTCATGCTTTGGGCCGACGCTGGCAACCCTCCGCCCCTCAGAACCGCGGGAACCGCTCCGCCGCCGCCTGTTCCAGCGCCTCCCGGTGGTCCGGATGCGCCACCTCTATGAGCGCCTTGGCCCGCTGCCTCAGGTTGCGGCCGTGCAGCGCGGCCACGCCGTACTCGGTCACCACGTAATGCACGTGCGCCCTGGTGGTCACCACACCGGCGCCGGGCTTCAGCAAGGGCGTGATGCGGCTCTCGCCCTTCTTCGTCACTGACGGCAGCGCGATGATCGGCTTGCCGCGCTCCGATAGCGCCGCTCCCCGGATGAAGTCCATCTGACCGCCCACGCCCGAGTACTGGTAGGTGCCCAGCGAGTCGGCCACCACCTGACCCGTTAGGTCCACCTCGATGGCGGAGTTGATGGCCGTGACCTTGGGGTTGCGCCGTATGACGGACGTGTCGTTCACGTAAGCCACGTCCAGCAGTAGCACGGAAGGGTTGTCGTCCACGAAGTCGTAGAGCCGCTTGGTGCCCATCACGAAGCTGGCCACCACCTTGCCGGGGTGGCTGCGCTTCTGCTCGCCGGTTATGACGCCCTTCTCTATCAGGTCCACCACGCCGTCCGAGAACATCTCCGTGTGCACGCCCAGCTGGCTGTGGCCCGACAGGGCGGCCAGCACGGCGTCTGGGATGGCGCCGATGCCCAACTGCAGGGTGGCGCCGTCCTCCACCAGGCCGGCCGCGTACATGCCGATGGTCCGGGCGGTGTCCGAGAGGTCCGGGCGCGCCACCTCCGGGATGGGCGCATCCACCTCCACCGCCAGATCGATGTCGCTCGTGTGCAGCAGGCCGTCGCCGTGGGTGCGCGGCATTTTCGGGTTCACCTGCGCTATCACCAGGCGGGCCGACTCCACAGCGGCGCGGCTGGCGTCAACCGAGGTGCCCAGCGAGCAGTAGCCGTGCTTGTCGGGCGGCGAGACGGTTATCAGGGCCACGTCCAGCGGCATGGCGCCGGAGCGGAAGAGCGCCGGCACCTCGCTGAGGAAGATGGGCACGTAATCTCCCTGGCCGCGCGCCACGGCAGCCCTCACGTTCTTGCCCACGAAGAGCGCGTTCACGTGGAAGCTGCCGGCCACCTCCGGCTCGGCGTAGGGTGCTGGTCCCTCGGTGTGAAGCTGCACCACCTCCACGGCGCGCAGCGACGGTGCCCGGGCGGCGAGGGCGAAGAGTAGCGCGTGCGGCGCGGCGGCCACGCTGTGCACGAAGACGCGGTCGCCGGAGCGGACGGCGCTGACGGCTTGCTCGGCGGTGGTGTATCTCATGCTCACAACCTACCCGTGGTCAGCACGGCGCGCCGAGGGCGTAAAGTCCTGTGCAGGAGGGGGAGAGGAAGGGGTGTGAGCGCCCTAAGGCCTGCTAGCCGCGGCTACCCCGCCGCTGCAGGATCAGCGACCCGCCCACCAGGAGGATCGAGGCCAGGATCATCAGCGCCGAGATGGCGTTGATCTCGGGCGGCACGCGCTGCTTGAGCATGCCGTACACGAACAGCGGCAGCGTCGTGGTGCCCACGCCGGCGTTGAAGAAGGTGATGACGAAGTCGTCCAGCGAGAGCGTGAACGCCAGCAGGCCGCCCGCCAGCACCCCGGGGAAGAGGTTGGGGAAGGTGATGCGCCAGAAGGTCTGGAACGGGTTGGCGCCTAGGTCGCGCCCCGCCTCCTCCAGCCTCGGGTCCATGCCGGCCAGGCGGGCGCGCACCACGATGGCCACGTACGAGATGTTGAACGCCACGTGCGCGATGATGATGGTGGCGAAGCCGGGCGTCCAACGAACTCCGAACGCCTGCTGCGCGAAGGCGAAGAGGATGTTGAAGAAGATGGCCAAGGACACGCCCTGGGTGATGTCCGGGATCACCACCGGCAGGTAGAGCACGGAGTCCAGCAGCTTGCGGCCCGGGAAGCGGCCCCGGGCGATGGCCAGCGCCAGCATGGTGCCGAGCGCGGTGGAGATGAGCGTGGCTATGCCCGCCACCATCACCGAGTTGCGCAGGGCCCTTAGCAGCAGCCCCGTCTGGAAGCGTGCGGCCTCGGTGCCGGCCGTGATGGTGTTGTTGAAGATGTTCTCGTACCAGCGGGTGGTGAAGCCGCGCCACACGCTGATGGACGAGGAGTCGTTGAACGAGAAGGCTATGAGCACCAGGATGGGGATCCACAGGAAGAGGTAGACGAGGATGGGGCTCAGCCAGATGCCCACCCGGCCCGTGCGGCGCACGGCCAGGTCGCGGCGTATGCGGCCCTTGTTCACGCGTTCCTGGCGCAGGCTCACGCGTCGTCCCTCTGGCCCCAGCGGCTGTAGATGAACACGCTCACGAACACCAGCGCCAGCAGCACCATGGAAATAGCGCTGCCCAGCGGCACGTTGCCGCGCCCACCGAACTGGCTCTGGATGAGGTTGCCGATCATCAGCCCGCGCGTGCCGCCCATGAGGTCCGGCGTGATGTAGGCGCCGATGGCGGGGATGAAGACGAGGATGCAGCCCGCGATGACCCCCGGCAGCGTGAGGGGGAAGACGACGCGCCAGAAGGTGGTGAAGTCGTTGGCGCCCAGGTCGTTCGAGGCCTCCACGAAGCGGAAGTCGAGCGCCTCCACCGAGGCGTAGATGGGCAGGATCATGAACGGCAGGTAGCCGTACACCAGGCCCACCATCACGGCGCTGGGCGTGAAGAGCATCTGGATGGGCTCCGCCAGCACCCCGAGCGATTGCAGCAGTCCGTTGAGGAGCCCGTCGCGCTGCAGGATGGTGATGAGCGCGTAGGTGCGCACCAGGAAGTTGGTCCAGAACGGCAGCAGCACGAGGAAGAGGAGCATGACCCGCACGCCCGGGTTGCGGCGCCGGCTGATGAAGAACGCCGCCGGGTAGCCGAGGATGAGGCAGAAGAGCGTGGCCACCAGCGCGATACGCAGGCTGCGCCACAGCACGGGCCCGAAGGTCGTGAAGGTGCGTTCGTACTGATCGAGCGTCCACGGCTGCACCGGCTGACCGCCGGGGCCGCGGCTCATGAACGACGACACGGCCACGAACACCAGAGGCAACAGGAAGAAGACCACGATCCAGAGCGTGCCCGGCGTGAGCAGCCCTATCAGCCCCCCGCGCCCCTCTAAGGAGCGGCGGCGGCGAGGCGCGACCTGTCTCGTGTCGGCACGCTTCTCGGCTGACATTTGGCGAAGCATACCGTAGGCGCGAAGCCCGGGTGAACCGGCCACGGCGTCGTGCGGACTAGCCCAGCAAGCGCTACTTGTCAATAGCTGCGGGAACGCGTGCTGCACGGCGTTAGTGCGATGCGTCACTGAGAATAGGCTGCGCGCCGTGCTACCCTGCAGTCCATACGGGCAAGAAGGAGCGTGAGATACTTCAAGACAACCCTAAAGTGTGAGTGAGACCGAATGAGCCGGCGAGTTCGAACTCGGCTGGTTTCGGGAGGCAAAGCTCTCGCGTAAAGGTTGTGGAGAAGCTCTTCCGGTCAGGGCGCGATAACCTTCCCTCACCGTTTCAGTTTCCCCCTTTTACGGGCTCATACACCTCCGCAGGCGTTGTCTGAAGCAACGTTATGAGAGGCACCGAATCACTGGATTTCGCCGTCATCAACACGGAGTTGCGGCATGCCCAGGGCATCTACGACGTCCTGAGGCTGGCCAACGGCTACCCAACGGATCGCTACTGCCACTGCATCAACCCTGAAGCCGTCGTGGAACAGCTCGAGCGGTTCCCCGAAGGGCAGTTCGTGGCCATCGTCTACGAGGATGGTCAGGAGAAGGTGGTCGGCATGGCCACCACCATGCGCACCCGCCGCTCACCCGACGAGCGTCCCCTCCCCTGGTACGACATGATCGGCAGCTTCGGGTTGCGCAACCACGACCCGGACGGCGAGTGGCTGTACGGCGTGGAGATAGCCGTGGACCCCGACTACCAGAAGCAGGGCGTGGCCTCCGCGCTCTACAAGGCGCGGCTGGGCCTGGTCGACAAGTTCGGCCTGCGGGGCTGGTACGCGGGCGGCATGCTCATGGGCTACCACCGCTACCGCGAGCAGATGAGCCCCCGCGAGTACGGCGAGCACGTGCTGGCCGGCCGCCTGACGGACCCCACGGTCAGCATGCAGCTGCACCGCGGTCTGGAAGGGCGCGCGCTCATCGAGGGCTACTACCCCGAGTGGGTGGCGGGCGACTGCGCCGTGCTTCTGGTGCACGAGCCCCGGAAGGCGGAGAGGCGCCGGCGCACCGCTCCGGCCGGCCTCCGCGAACTCGGCCACCTGGCCACCGCCAACTGAGGCGAGGCTAACGCGTGGCCGCCTACCCCCACACGCAGGGCCCAGGCGCTAACGGCCCGGCCCCCAACGAGACACCCGCCGAGCACGACCCCGACGTCTACGACGTCATAGTGTTGGGCGCCGGAATGGCGGGTCTGGCCGTGGGCCACGCCCTGCTGGAGGACGACCTCGACGTCGTGCTGCTGGAAGCGCGCGAGCGCCTGGGCGGCCGAGCCCACACCGACAGGCAGTTCGCCGGCTTCCCTGTGGAGTTCGGCGCCGAGTTCATACACGGCGAGCGCGCCGTCACCTGGCGTTGGGTCGACAGGCTCGGCCTGGCCACCGCGCACTGGAACAAGCAGGACGACTCCTGGTTCCGCCTGGCCGACGGCCGCCGTCTCACCATGCGGCAGGCGCGCCAGGCCAGCCCCGCGCTCGACGTGACCCGCACCTGGAAGCTGCCCCCCGAGCCACCAAGGCCGCTCGAATCTTTCGGCTACTACCTGCAGCGCATAGGCTTCGATCTGGAGCGACTCGATTACGTGCGGCGTGCGTTCGCCAACGCCCACGGCGAGAGCATGCGCTTCCTCGACGCCACCGCCATACTCGAGGGCCTGAACGCCCGCGAGCTGGACGGCGAGGAGGACCACCGCATCCTCGAGGGCTACGGCGCCATCGTGGAAGCGCTGGGCGTGGGCCTCGAGATCCATACCCAGTCCGTGGTGAGGCGCGTGCAGTGGAACGATCAAGGCGTGGTGGTCACCACCGACGCCGGACACGTGTACCGCGGCCGTAGCGCCGTCATCACGCTCCCTGTCGGCGTGCTTCAGGCGGGCGACGTGGAGTTCGACCCGCCCCTGCCGGAAGAGAAGATGCGGGCGCTGGCAGGGCTAGGGATGGGTCCGGTAGCCAAGTTCGTGTACCGCTTCGCGGAACAGCTGACCCCGGACGAGATACACGCCATCTATGCCGAGGGCAACCCGCCCATGTGGTGGTCGCCCTCGGCCACGCAGCCCGAGACCGAGTCGATCGTCTGGTCCGCCCTCGTCTCCGGCGACGGGCTGACCGAGCTCCTGCGTCACGGCGAGGAGGAGGCGCTCGAGCTGGCGCTGGAGGCGTTCCGCCTGGAGGTGGGTCGCCCCGGACTGCGCCCGCTGGACGCGCGCCTCATCGACTGGAGCGCCGACCCGTACGCGCGCGGCGGCTACAGCCACGTACGGCCCGGCCACTTCGGCGCGCGCGAGGAACTGGCCGAGCCCACCCCGCCCCTCTTCTGGGCGGGCGAGGCCACCGCGCCCGAGGAGCGCTCCGCCACCGTGCACGGCGCCATCCTCTCGGGCGAGCGCGCCGCCGTGGAGGTACGCCGAGCGCTGGCCGCGCAGGACACGCTCCCGCACCAGGCCGTAACCTGAGGATCAGAACCACAAGCAGCGCTGCGGCGCCAAGGAGAATCAAGATGGCGGACATCGTCGACCCTGCTCCCACCACCGAGGCCGCGGGCGGCATAAACCTAGTCACCGAGGTGCCCGGCCCCAACAGCCGCGCGCTGGCGGCGCGCCGTGACGCCGCCGGTGCGAGGGGCGCCGCGCGCCTCACCGACGTCTCGGTGGCCAGCGCCCACGGCGCCTACGTGACCGACGTGGACGGCAACCGCCTGCTCGACTTCGCCGGCGGCATCGGCGTGCTGGCCATCGGCCACACGCCTGAGGGCGTGGTGCGCGCCATGCGGGAACAGGCCGAGAAGCTGGTGCACCTGTGCGCCATAGTTGGCACCTACGAGCCGTACGTACAGCTGCTGGAGCGCCTGGTAGAGCTGGCGCCCGGCGACTTCCCCAAGAAGGCCGTGCTCCTCAACTCCGGTGCGGAGGCGCTGGAGACGGCCGTGAAGATCGCCCGCGCCCACACGGGCCGGCAGGCCATCGTGGTCTTCGAGGGCGGCTACCACGGCCGAACCAACCTGACCCTTGGCATGACCAGCAAGTACGGCCTCTTCAAGAAGGGCTTCGGGCCCTTCGCCAGCGAGATATACCGCCTGCCGTTCCCCGACCTGTACCGCCGGCCCGACGGCATGAGCGAGGACGAGGCCATAGACCTGGCCATCGAGGGACTGGACAAGTCCATGGTCTCGCAGGTGGACCCCGGCGCCGTGGCGGCGTTCGTCATCGAGCCCGTGCAGGGCGAGGCCGGCTTCCTGCCGGTGCCCGCGCGCTTCCTGCAGCGCCTGCGGCAGATCGCCGACGAGAGCGGTGCCGTGCTGGTGGCCGACGAGGTGCAATCGGGCATGGGCCGCACCGGTCAGCTCTGGGCCGCCCCGCAGCTGGGCGTGATCCCCGACCTCATCACCACCGCCAAGTCGCTGGCGGCCGGCATGCCGCTCTCGGCCGTGGTGGGGCGCGCCGACATCATGGACGCGCCGCACCCGGGCGGACTGGGCGGCACCTACTCCGGCAACCCGCTGGCCTGCGTGGCCGCGCTGGAGGCGCTGGACGTCATAGCCAGCGAGGAGTTCCTCGCCCGCGCCCGGGCGGTGGGCGAGCGGCTACGCGCCGGACTCGAGCGCATAGCCGCCGAGCAGCCACTGGCCGGCGAGGTGCGCGGCCTGGGCCCCATGCTGGCCATCGAGTTCGTGAAGGACGGCCGCACGAAGGAGCCCTACCCCGACCTGGTGCTGGAGATAACCAGGCAGGCGCTGGCGCGCGGCCTCATCGTCATACGGGCCGGGTTGTACTCGAACTGCATCAGACTGCTGCCGCCCCTCGACCTCACCGATGCCGAGGTTGACGAGGGCCTGCGGGTCCTCACCGAGGCCGTCGCGGCGGCGGTGGCCAAGGTCGCCCCCGCGTGATACGACAGTAGACAAGACCTCAGCAGGTAACGGCACGGCTACCCTTGTAGGTACTCTGATGGTGAACGACCGGACGGGTAGCGGCTCGAGGGTGAACGACCGCCATAGTCAACGACACGACCACCGTGCGGGCAGCCGACAAGCGCTGCCGCACCGGCTATTAGGAGGCGACCAGCGTGCAGGGATCCAGTGACAACGGCTTCCCCCTGAAGCAACTCATAAACGGCGAATGGCAGGACGCCATCGGTGGCGGCACCTGGGACCTGATAGACCCGGGCAGCGAGGACCTGGTGACCCAGGTGCCCTACGGCGACGGCGCCGACGCTACCGCAGCCATCGACGCCGCCGCGGCGGCGTTCCCGGAGTGGTCCGCCAAGACCGCCTACGAGCGCGCCAAGGTGCTCGAGCGCGCGTCGGGCTGGATCAAGAAGAACGTCGACGAACTCGCCAGGCTCACCACGGAGGAGTCCGGCAAGCCGCTTCAGGACTCCAAGGGCGAGTGGCTCTCGGCCACCGCCTATCTCAACTGGTTCGCGGCCGAGGGCGTCAGGGCCTACGGCCGCACCGTGCCGCCCTCCGCGCCGGGGCGCCGCATCATGGTGGTGCCGCAGCCGCTCGGCGTGGTGGCCACCATCACCGCCTGGAACTTCCCCGT
>CAYXUE010000009.1:0-3519 GCA_964467885.1 uncultured bacterium
CGCCTCCCTGCTCAGCCCCGCAGCAGGTAGCGGATGGCCAGTTCGTAACCGTTCAGACCCAGTCCCATGATGCTGCCCACACTTACTGCGCCCGTCAGGCTCACGTGCCTGAAGGGCTCACGCCGCAGCACGTTGCTGATGTGCACCTCGATCACCGGCACCGTCACGGCGGCTATGGCGTCTCGTAGCGCCACGCTGGTGTGGGTGAAGCCGCCGGGGTTCAGCACCACGCCGGTGGCTCCTTCCCCCGCCGCGCCGTGCAGCCAGTCGATGAGTTGACCCTCGTGGTTGCTCTGGCGGCACACGGCTTGGCTGCCGAGCTCCGCCGCCACGCGCTGACAGAGTCCCTCCAGGTCGGTAAGCGTGGCGGTGCCGTACACTTCCGTCTCGCGGTTCCCCAGGAGGTTGAGGTTCGGGCCGTTGAGTACGAGGATCATCTGCATGCCTCCCTGTAGGTGACCCGCTGTGCGGGCGCGGCCGAGGCGGGCATCATGCCACCACCTTCAGCAGCTCACCGTAAGCGCGCTCGAGTTCGCCGAAGGTGAGGTCCTCCACCACGACGGGCGCACCGATGGCTTCCAGCAGCACGAAACGAACCTTGCCACCGGCCACCTTCTTGTCACGCGCCATGTAAGCGTACAGCTCCTCGAACTCCACGTCCGGCAGTGGTCCTGGCAGCAGCCAGTTGAACAGCTCGAACAGTACAGCCGTGTGGTCCTCGAAGCCCCTCCGCCGCGCCAGAAGCGCGGCGTAGACGAGGCCGTAGGCCACCGCGTCGCCGTGCGCCAGGCGCTGCAGGCTGGCGGCCTCCAGCGCGTGAGCCAACGTGTGACCCAGGTTCAGGAAAGCGCGCTGACCGGCCTCGCGTTCGTCCGCCGCCACCACCCGCGCCTTCACCGCGACCGAGCGGGCCACCGCCTCCGCCAGCAGCTCGGCGGGAAGGTCGTTCGACCAGCCGGACTCGAAGATGCTCAGCAACGAACGGTCCGCCAGGAGGCCATGCTTCACGAGCTCCACCGTGCCCTGACGGAACTCCCGCAGGGGCAGGCTCCGCAGGGTGGCCACGTCCGCGATGACCGCCCTCGGCTGCCAGAAGGCGCCCACCAGGTTCTTGCCGCTCGGCAGGTCCACGCCGGTCTTGCCGCCCACGCTGGCGTCCACCATGGCCAGCAGCGAGGTTGGCACCTGGTAGAGAGCCACCCCGCGCATGTAGGTGGCCGCCACGAAGCCCGCCAGATCGCCGGTGACGCCGCCGCCCAGCGCCACGACCGCGCCGTCGCGCGGGAAGTCGGCGGCGGCCAGCTCGTTATGCAGCCGAGCGAACTGCTCGAGGGACTTGCT
The DNA here is from genome assembly GCA_964467885.1 of uncultured bacterium. GTDB lineage: Bacteria > Deinococcota > Deinococci > Deinococcales > Trueperaceae > JAAYYF01. Next base: position 1,342 of record CAYXUE010000009.1, read on the forward strand.
GGGCTCACCGGGCGGCACGGTCAGCTGCAGCACCCGCTTGCCCGCCGCCTCCAGGGAGGCGGCCACGTGGGCGCCGTAGAAGGACCACACGATGGCGTCGCTGATGAGTGCCACGGTGTTCTCGGCAACCCGCAGTGGCACGCTGCCGAGGAGCCCGGCGCCCACGTGAACGCTGTAGGGGTCAGCCACCTCCACCCGGACCTCGTGCGCCCGGGGCCCCGACCACTGGACGCCGTAGACCTGGTGCTGCTCGTCCCCGGGCTTCATGCGTCCTGCTGCTCCTTCCAGCGCACCAGCTCCACCACGATCTCCTCCACCACGTCGGCCGAGTTGCGGCCGTCGCTGGAGACCTTGATGGAGGCCACCTCGTCGTACGCCGCCTGCCTGTCCGCCATGAGCTGGCGGATGCGCTCCTGCGGGTCGCCCTGTTCGATCAGGGGCCGCCGGTGGCGCCGCGTGCGGCGGAACACGGTCTCGGGGCTGGCGGAGAGCACCACCACGGGACCTCGTGAGCGCAGCAGCTGGCGGTTCTCGGGGCGCATGACCGTTCCGCCGCCCGTGCTGATCACCACCTCGTCCAGCCTGATGCAGCGCTTGACGACCTCGGTCTCGTAGTCGCGGAACGTCTTCTCGCCGTAGAACTCGAACAGGTCCGGGATGCGCATGCCGCTCACTCGCTCGATCACCCTGTCGGTGTCGATGAAGGTCAGCTGCAGCCGCCGGGAGAGCTCCCAGCCGATGCGGCTCTTCCCGGTGCCCATGAAGCCGGCCATGGCCACCCAGGTGACCACCCGCTCGGGCGCGAAGTGCCGTGGGCGCCGGGGCCCCATGTCAGTACGCCGCGGCGTACTCGCGGTGGGCGGCCAGGTTCTGGCTGATCTCGCGCATGGTGTCGGACCCGAACTTCTCCATGACGGCGCTGGCCAACACGATGGCGCACATGCTCAGCACCACGATGGAGGCGGCCGGCACGGCGGTCACGTCGGAGCGCTCACGCGAGGCGGCCACGGGCTCATGGCTCACCACGTCTATCGTCTGCAAGGGTTGCATGAGGGTGGCGATGGGCTTCATGGCGGCGCGCACCACCAGCTCCTCGCCGTTCGTCATGCCGCCCTCCAGCCCGCCCGAGCGGTTGCTGGCGCGCTGGTAGCGCGCGCCCTCGCTGCCGACTATGGCGTCGTGGACCGAGCTACCTGGCAAGGTGGCGGCCTGCCAGCCGTCGCCGATCTCGCAACCCTTCATGGCCTGGATGCTCATGACAGCCTGCGCCAGGCGGCCGTCCAGCTTGCGGTCCCATTGGGTGTAGGTACCCAGACCGATGGGCACGTGGCGGAAGCGGGCCTCCACCACGCCCCCGATGGTGTCGCCACGCTCCTTTGCGGCGTCCACGCGGTCGATGATCCGGTCCTCGGCCTGCTGGTCGAAGGTGCGCAGCGGGCTCTCGTCCAGGGCGTCCAGGCGGTCCCAATCCATGCCTGCGCCGCAGTCCACACCGGCCATGCTCACCACCCGGGCGCAATGCTCGATGCCGAGTTCACTGAGGAACTTGAGGGCCACGGAGCCAGCGGCCACGCGGCCTGCCGTCTCGCGGGCGCTGGCGCGCTCCAGCACGTCGCGCAGGTCCTTGTGACCGTACTTGATGCCGCCCGTCAGGTCGGCGTGGCCCGGTCGCGGCTCCGTGAGCGCGCGCCGCCTGGGCTCGTTGCCCGGCTCGGGCGCCATGATCTCCTGCCAGTTCTGCCAGTCCTTGTTGAGGATCTCGAGGGCCAGGGGAGAGCCGGTGGTGCGGCCTGCCCGCACGCCCCCCTTCAACGTGGCGCGGTCCTGTTCTATGACCATGCGCTGGCCGCGGCCGTAGCCGCTCTGCCGACGCCGGAGCCACGGGTCGATGTCGTCCGCCGCGACCAGCGGCAGCCCGGCGGGTACGCCGTCGAGGATGATCGTCAGAGCCGGCCCGTGCGACTCGCCGGCGGTGAAGAACCTGAGCATCTGAGTAGCGTAGCACGGCTCCAGCGCGTGGTAGACGGCCATGCTCGTGCGTCGTGCTGGTGCGCCCCGGCCCGCGGCAACCCGCTCGGCGGTGTCAGCTGGGGGGCCGAACCACCCCGTAGCAGCTAGGAGCCCAAGAGAACTGCCCGGCTGGTGGGCCGGGCAGTTCTGGCGGTCGATCTGGCGGTG
>CAYXUE010000009.1:3619-28460 GCA_964467885.1 uncultured bacterium
GCGCTAGGTCAGTCGATGACCTGCGAGGTGACGATGAGTAGCAGATCGGTCTTCTCGTCCTCGGAGACCGTGGAGCCGAACAGCTCACCGATGACGGGGATGGCGCCCAGCACAGGCAGGCGGCGCTTGGTCATGGTGAAGTTGCTCTGCATCAGGCCGCCGAGCAGGGCGGTCTGGCCCGGCTGCAGGTTGATGGTCGAGGTCACCGCGCGGGTGGAGAGGTTCAGGAAGCTCGGGTCGTTGGTGGTGGAGAGGACGTCCTCCACGCGAGCGATGATGTTCAGCGTCACGCTGCCGTCGTTGGCCACGCGCGGGGTGATCTCGAGCTGCACGCCGTAGGGGATCTCGCGCTCGATGTTCTCGCTGGAGCCCGGGATGCTGATGAAGATGGTGCCGCCCGACTGGATGGTGCCGGTCTGGTTGTCCAGCACGGTGATGGAGCCGTCGTCCACGCGGCGGGAGAGACCCTGGGTCTCGAGCGCGTCGAGGATGGCGCCGATGTTGAAGCTCGAGACGGCCGCGGCGCTGTTGAACACGAAGCTGAGGCCCGTATCCAGGATGCTGGCCGCCATCTGCCCGAAGCCACCCGTGAGGTCGAGGCCCAGATCGTAGGTGACGCTATGCGCCACTTCCTGGATGCGCACCTGCACGTTGACCTGCTTGCGTGGCTGATCCAGCTGCGGGATGAGCTCCGCCAGGCGGGCCTGCACGGTGGCGCTGCCCGTGACGATGATCGAGTTGGTGCGCTGGTCGGACACGACCGTGAACGCCTCCAGGCGCTGGCCCGTCTCCTCGTCCGCCACTACGCCGGTGGCCGTCAGGACCTGAGCCAGGTCGGAGGCGACCGCGTTGGACAGGACGTAGGTGCGCTGTTCGAGCTGCACCTGCTCGGCGTCGAACTGGTCCAGCACGGAGCGGACCTGCACGTGCTGCTCGGCGGTGCCCAGCACTACGACGCTGTTGACGCCGGGCAGGGCCTCCACCTGGATGCCTCTGACGGCGCGCTCGAGGATGCCGACCACCTGCTCGGGCTCGGAGTTCACGCGGTAGAAGCGCTGCTCGAGCTGCTCGGCGACGGGCTGCACCTCCGCAGATTCCTCGTCCACCACGGGCTCCGGAGCGCGCAGGCGCGCGACGGAGGAGGGCGGGCCTACCACGACGACGTCGTTCTCGAGGAGGACGTAATCGAGGTCCTTGAGGGTGAGGATCAGGTTCCACACCTGCCGGAAGGGCTTGGGGTCACCGATGTCGTAGCGGATGGGCTCCTGGGGCACATCGTCCGTGATGGCGGTGAGGCCTACCGCCTTCGCCAGCGCGGCGATCATGACCGGCAGCGACTCGCCGTCCGGACCGGTGGCGAACTCGACGGGAGCGTCGAACCGCGGGTCGGGCGGAAGCGCGTCGAGCGTCTGCGCGAAGACGGGGAGCGCCATGAGCGCCAAGAGCGTGAGTACTGTGTAGAGCCTTTTCATGATCACCGCCTGGTATCCAAGGAGAGCACCTGGGTGTTCTGGCCCAGGGTGAATCTGGCTTCGTAACCGCGCAGATCCGACAGGAGGATTTCGGAATCCGGCAGCGTCTGTCCAAGCATGACCACGGCGGGCTGCTGGTACAGGTTGGAACGGAAGACCCCGACGCTGAGGGGGCCAAGCACCTGGCCGGTGAACCTGACGTTGTTGTCGCGCAGGTAGCGGCTGAGAGCGTCGGCGCCGATGGCCACGGGGAGGGAGTTGACGACGCCCGGCTCCGGGGCTGCCTCGGCGCTCACGCGGCCGGGCCCGATGGGCTCGGGCGACGTGGCGGCGTCCACGCGGCCTTCGCTCGAGGCGAACGGCAGTTCGGCGCCGGGACCTTCGGTAGGCACGGACAGCGCTGCCACAGTGCCGAGGTTGGCGGGTCCGGACGCGGCGGAGGGCTGGGTGCGGGCGTCACGCAGGATGTCGGGAACGGCCGTCAGAGTGCCGCTGGGCAGGGGCCGCGGGAGTTCGCTGGTGCGGCTGGATGCAGGAGCAACCGCGCGGGGAGCCGGAGCCGCCACCGGGGTGCGGGCCACGGATGCCGGCGTGGTGCCGGTGGGCTGAGGATCGCCCTCCACCACCACGATCTCGGGTTCCGAGGAGGTGACCGGGGCGGGCGCCTCGGCGATCGGCTGCGCCTGGGCGGGCGGAGCCTGCACGAGGATAGGGGAGAACGGGTTGACGTTGGCACGTGCGGCGCTGATGGCCCGGCCGGCCGCGTCGGGGTCCTCCGCCTCGCCTTCCTCGGCCGCCATCGGCGGCTCCGTCACGAGGAAGGGCAGCGGTTCGACCACGAGATCGCGCAGCACAACGGCCGGAGGATCGGTCAAGGTCACGGGCGCGGCCGGGTCGTCGCTGGTGGTGGCCGGCGCGCCGGGCGTGATGGCGACCGGCGGGCTGCCGGCAGCCTCACCCTGGTCGTCGCCACCGGGTTCACCCGCCGTGGAGGGCGCCTCCGTGCTGGCCACGCCGCCGTCGGCCGGGGTCTCGTCCGGCGTTGTGGCGATGCCGTTGGCGGAGGTGCCGGGCGTCACCGGACCGGAGGTGAGAGGCGCGGCGGCGCCGGACGTGGTGGCTGGTGTCGGTGTTGGGCTCGTGTCCACGGCCTCGTTCTGCTGGAAGAAGTTCAGCCAGAAGAACCCGGCCGCCGCCAACAGGAGTACGGCTATGAGGATGCGAGCGGTGCGAGAAAGGGCCATGGACTATTGCTCCCCTGGGTCGCTACCGGTGTAGACGTAGACGGTGAAACCGAAGTCGGAGTTGATGAGCGGATCGGAGGAGGTGTTGTCGTCCAGGTTGAGGCCCACGCGCTGCACCTTGGCGTAGCGCTGCATGCCCTCCAGGCGGGAGAGGAAGTCCATCGTCTGCTGGAACGTGCCCTGCAGGTTGATCTGGAAGCCGATGGGCCGCACGTCCTGGATGTTCTCCGAGGCGTTGGACTGACCGAAGCCGTTGACCGTCATGTCCGAGTTGATGGCGGAGAGGCGCAGCGCGTCGATCAAGCCGGCCACGTCGCTCTCGCGCGGCAGTTCCGCCAGGAACTCGCGGCGGTCCTGCTCGAGTTGGGCCACGGCCAGCCGCAGCTCCGGCAGGTTGCGCCGGGCGTCCTCACCGCGCCTGATGTCCAGGTCCAGCCGGGCGATGTCGTCCTCGAGCTGGGTGATGCGGTCCTGGGTGGGCTGGTACATGTAGAAGTACCAGAGCACGCCCAGCAGCAGCGAGACCACGATCATGATGATGGCGATGTCGCGCTGGCGGAGCTTCCGCAGGTTGAAGCGGGAACGGGTCATCAGCGGTCCCCCTCGACGGCGCCCACGGTCAACGAGTAGTTGAAGAGCTCGTCCTCGCCCTGGCGCTGCGCGTTCTGGAAGAGCACCCCGTAGCTGTCGGAGTTCTCCAGCGCGCGGATGAACTGGGCTAGCACTTCCGTGTCGACCACGGAGCCGGAGACGTTCATCTCGGCTATGACGGGGCGGCCTTCGTACCGGTTGGGGTCACTGCGCGGTGGCACCACGCTCTGCATGGCCAGCGACTGGAAGTCGATGACGGGCACCTCACCGCCGCCAACGGGCAGGGTCTCGAGCAGCCCGGCGATCTCGCTGGTCCAGGTGATGTTGTTCTGCCGCACGGACTGCGCCACGGAGATGAGCTGGTTCAGCTGCTGCTGGCGCGAGATAAGGTCGCGCTGCTCGCGCAGGAAGGGCTGCAGCAGCGCCAGTTGATCCTCGCGCGCCAGCTTCTCGCGCTGCAGGTTGTTGGCGGTGGCGTTGGCGAAGTACTGCATGCCGCCGGCGATGGCCAGCACCAGGATGGGGAAGAGCACGGCCAGGATGCGCCAGTAACCCGGCTCGCGAACGCGCCTGAGGTTCTTCGGCAGCAGGTTGATGTTAATCAAGGCCGGCCACCCCTCTGAGCGCCAGGCCGAGCGGTACGGCGAACTCCGGCCCTATGCGGTTCAGGTAGTGCGTATCGAAACGGTTCTCGTCCACCTGGACGCTGAGCCACGGGTCGCCGAGCTCCACCTTGAAGCCGAGCGAGTCACCTATGGCTTCCGGCAGGCCGCGCAGCTTGGCGCCGCCGCCCGTGACGAGCATGCGGCTGATGAGCGCGTCGCCCGACTGCACCCTGAAGAACTCCAGGGAGCGCCTGATCTCGGTGGTGAGTTCCACCAGAACGGGCCGCAGTGCGTCGTAAACGCGGCTGGGCGAGAACTGTTCCCGCTTCACGTCGAAGTTGAGGAGGTCCTCTTCGTCCTCGGTGGGGACGGTGGCGGTGCCGTACTCCAGCTTGACCTCTTCGGCCGAATCGAAGTCCAGACCGAACGCACGCTGGACCGCGGCAGTGAAGTCGTCGCCGGAGACGTTGATGTTGCGGTTCATCAGCACGCGCTGACCGCGTACCAGGGTGACGGTGGAACTGCTGGCTGCTATCTCCAGCACCACGCCCACCTCGTTGGCCTCCGTGAAGTTCTGGCTGGCCAGGGTGGTCTTGGTCAGGTGCTCGCCAAGGAGGGAGCCCTTGAGTGAACGGAGAAGCGCGAAGGGCCGTACGTCTATCACGTGCGGTTCGAGTCCGGCCTGCTTGAGGTACTCCACCTGCTGGGAGACCTCGTCCAGGCGCGAGGCGGCGATGACCACTTCGAGCTGGCCGCCCTCCTCAACGTCCTCCGGGTTGTCCAGCACGAAGTAATCGAGGACCACCTCGTCGATGGGGAACGGGATGTAGCGCTCCGCCTCCCACCGGATGGCCTCGTCGAGTTCCGCGATGGTCATGCGTGGAACGTGGATGTTACGCGTGATGGCTTGCCGGTTGCTAACCGCTGTGACGGTGTAACGACGCTGGATGCCAGCGTCCTGGAACAGCGCCCGGATCTCCTCCACGAGGGCACCGGGGTCAGTGACCTCGTCCTCCGTGATGATGCCCGGAGGCATGGGCCGCACCGCCAAAGCGCCCAAGGTGGGCGGGTTGCCGGCGCGAAGTTCCACCACCTTCAGCGCACTGGTCCCGACCTCGAGGCCGACCGCCTCGATCTTGGGACTTAGCAAGCGAGACATCCGCTCGCGCAATGAGGCCATAGCTCCTCCTCTAAGTAAATCAGGCGGAGTCTATCACGGGGGGTTCCCGGCCTTACGTGAAAAATTCCAAGCTGGGGCGCATGGTTCGGCCGATAGATATGGCATTTATCACGTTCTGGCCGCTACCCCTACATGAGTGGTGCATGAGCGTACGGTAATAGCCACATCACGCCCCTCATCTTCCCGTGCGGGCCTCAGCCCGTGGGCGCGCCCCGCGCGAGGTCGTTGAAGCGCACGTGCGCGTTGTGGAACTGCAGGTCCACCTGGCCCGTGGGACCGTTGCGCTGCTTGCCGATGATGATCTCGGCGATGCCGTGCTTCTCGCTGTGCGGGTCGTAGTACTCGTCCCTGTATATGAATGTGACCAGGTCCGCGTCCTGCTCGATGGCGCCCGAGTTGTGCATGACCACTCCGTCGGCCAGCCAGGAGGCGGGACCGGGCACGGTCAGGTCGTAGACCTGCTCCACGCCGGCGGGCTCAATGGACACGATCTGGTCCCAATAGAGGTCTGAGTCGGCGATGGTTGCCAGTTCCTCGTTCTCGAGTACCGCCGCGTACGAGGCCACGGTTGAGCGGGAGGGGGCGAAGCTGAAGTGGGACGAGCCGCCGTAGGCGGTGCCGCGCGCAGCGGCTAGCTGGCGGGTGGTGACGCCGGCTGCGCGAGCGGAGGAGCGCACGAGGTCGAAGACCTCCACTGGAACAGTGTCGCGGTTGGGGCGGCTGGCCACACCCTCCAGCGCACGGGCCAGCTTGGCGGCCTGCGCCACCCGCGGCCCGTAGGCGCCAACGGTTTGCAGGAAGCGCCGCTGCTGTTCGCCACCGGAGACGTCCACCGTCCACGTGCGCTTGGCGTTGGGTGGCGCTTTGATGGTGGCCACGATGTCCAGACGCAGCAGCAGGGCGGCCACGTCCTCGGCCAGCCGCCTGCTGCTGGTAGCGAAGTAGACGCGGTGCGAACCGCGCTTGCCGGCCTGGCGGGCATGTATGCAGCCGTCGGTGGCCCACAGGTGACGCAGCAGGAGGGCCACCTGAGGGGTGGGGAGTCGGAAGGCGACGTCGGGTACGTGCTTCTGGGCCGATCTCTGACCGAAGATGCCTAGTTCCTTGAGCCAGGCTCCCACTCCTGCAGCATGCCAGCGGTTGCCGTTGCCACCTATGAGCAGCTGCCACCAGTTGCCGCGGCCCTCCACGCGCGTGACGGTGCTGCCGAACAGAGCGGCGCCCTCGCGCACAGCAGCGTCGTTGGCCTCGTCGGCGGTGGTGAAGCGGAGGGGCTGGCCCTTCAGGTAGGAGCCGTCGCCGATGAGTTGGCCGAGCAGGGCTACTGCGGCGTCGGGCATCTGGGCGCTGGGAGTGATCTCGGGGAGCCGGCGCGCCAGCGCTATCCGGTCGCCGGGTGCCAGCTGCTCCAGGCGCTTCCAGCCGTCGAAGCTGTACCAGAGGTGCTTGGCGGTGGTGCGCCGCACGCGGCCGCTGGCCAGGCGCACCTCGAACACCTGCTTCTGTCCCACGGGCCAGACCTTGTCGGAGCGGGCTTTCACGATTTTGCCCTGCTCGTCCATGGCGAAGAGGTCGGGCTGCTGGCCCACCAGGTCGGCGATGGGTACGCGCGAGCCGTCGGCGAGATTGACGAGGGTATCGCCAGTGACGCATTCTCGCAAGTCGGAGAGCATGGGCCGCTTGTTGGGCCGCGACTCGACCGCGCGCGAGAGCTGCGATAGGACCAGCACCGGAACGTCGAGCTCGCGCGCCAGGGCCTTGAGCCCGCGCGAGATGGCACTGATCTCCTGCTGGCGGTTCTCGCTCTGCGCCCTCGTGGAGCCCGACATGAGCTGCAGGTAGTCGATGATCAGGAGGTCGAGGCCGTGCTCGGCCATCAGGCGCCGGGCACGCGAGCGCAGCTCCATGACGGTCATGTTGGCGTGGTCGTCGATGAAGACCTTGGCCTCGGACATGCGGCCGGCCGTGTCCGCCAGGCGCTGGAAGTCGCGCTCGGAGAGCTGACCGGAGCGCACGCGGCTCATGTCGACCCGCGCTTCGGAGCAGAGCATGCGCTGCACCAGTTGCACGGCGGACATCTCGAGCGAGAAGACGCCCACGGTGGCCTTCTCGCGCAGCGCGGCGTTGAGGGCGATGGTGAGGGCGAAAGCCGTCTTGCCCATGCTGGGACGGGCCGCCAGCACGTTGAGGGTGCTGGGCTGCAGGCCGCCCGTCATGTTGTCCAGTTCAGCGAAGCCCATCCGCAGGCCGGAAACCGGGTTGGGGTTGGCGAAGCGTTCGTTGATCTCCGCGAAGGTGTCCGTGACAAGCGAGGTCATGCCCTCGAAGCCCGACTTCCGCTTCTTGGTGGCCAGGTCGAAGATGGACTTCTCGGCTGCGTCCAGCACCTCCTCCACGGGCATGGCCTGGTCGTAGGCGGATTGCATGATGCGCCCGCCGGCGCCGATGAGGTCGCGGAGGGTGGCCTTCTCGGCCACGATGCGGGCGTAGCTGTCCGCGTAGGCGGCGGTGGGCACGCTGTCGGTAATGCCGATGAGGTAAGCCACGCTGCCCACGGACTCTAGGTCGCCGCTTTGGCGCAACTCCTCGGTGAGGGTCACAAGATCTATAGGTTCGCCGCGGCGGTGCAGCCGCTCCATGCCCCGGAAGATCTTCCGGTGCGCTTCCTTGTAGAACTGCTCCGCGGTGAGCGTGCCTTCCAGCTGGGCGTAGACCTCGTTGTCCAGCATGATGCTGCCCAGCACGCTCTGCTCGGCCTCTACGTTGTTCGGCGGTGTTCTGCCTTCCACGCTGCCAATGCTACACCGGCTCGCGGCCGCGGCCCGCAGTCCGTGATCGGCCTCCTTAAGGCAGGCGCCTAACCGATACATCCCGCCCGGAGCGAGGGGTGGCGGACAGTGCCGGTGCCCGCGCCGTAGTTAGAATGGGCACTCATGGAGACCGTGCTCGTCTGGCTTCTTCCCCTCGTCCTGGCCTACCTCATCGGTTCGTTGCCGCTCGGGGCGTGGCTGGTGCGTGCCGCCTCGGGGTTCGACCCGCGCGATGTCAACCCGCACCTGCTGGGCGTGGAGAACGTCTACAAGTTGGTGGGGCCGGTGGTGGCGGTCAGCTCCTTCGTACTGGACATCCTCAAGGGCCTGGTGGCCGTCATGGTCCCCGTGCTCATCACCTCCTGGAGCATCGGCCTGGCGCCCCTCACGCTCGACCCTTTCGCGGGCGTGGCGCTCAGCCTGCCCGGCGGCTTCACGGGCTTCTTCGGCGCTGCCGCGAACGCGCCCGTGCAGCTGGGTACGGCAGCTGGCATGGCCTTCTTCGGGGTCATCCTGGGCCACCTGAACCCGCTGCCGTTGAAGGGTTTGGTGTCGGTGCCGCGTGGGCGTGGCAACGGCGTGGTGGTGGGTGCGCTGGCGGCCCTCTTCGGCCTGGGCGTGGTGCCGTTCTGGCTGGGGGCGCTGGCCGTGGCCGTGTACGCCGCGGTGCTGGCCCTCACCGGCTACGTGGCGCTGGCCAGCGTGGCCGGCATCGTGACCTTGGCGTTCGCCGGGGTGATGGCGGCGCAGGCCCAGGGCGTTTCGGACGGTCTGGCTGTCGGCTTCGTGGCGGCCGCCGCCATCCTCACTTGGCGACATAAGGCCGCCCTCGGGCGCATCAACGATGGCACCGAGGCCCGCCTAGGGGCTCCGCCGCCCGTGCGCGGCCTGGACCCCAACACGGTGCTGTGCGCCTTCATGGTTCACCCCCTGACCTACGACGACGTGTGGCAACCCCGCTCCAGCCGCTGGCTGCGCTGGGTGGTCAAGCGCCTGGTGGAACCCGGCATCCTGCCGGAGAAGTGGCTCAAGCGCCTCTTCCTCAACCTCAGGCCGCAGTTCCACGGCGTCATCGAGGGCGTGAAGCTGGCCGACGGCCGGCAGATGCGCGTGCTGCTCATCTCCGCCCCGCTCATGCCCGATCAGTTCCGCACGCACCCCGACGAGGCCCTGCGCATCGCCATCCTGGGTGCACGCTTCGCGCACCGGCTGGGCGCGGAGGTCGTGGGCCTGGGGGCCTTCTGGTCCACCGTGGGTGAGAAGGGGCGCATGGTGCAGGAGGCGGTGCCCGAGATCGTGGTCACCAACGGCGGGGCCTACACCGCCGCCACGGTCAAGGCCGCCGTGCCTGGGCTGCTGCGCCGCTTCAAGCACCAGGGCGGTAACCTGCGCGACGCCAGCGCCGCCATCGTGGGTGCCAACGGCGTGGTGGCGTTCGGGGTGGCCCGCATGATCGCCGGCGAGGTGGGCGAGCTCATCCTGGTGGGTCGCGACAAGGAGCGTCTCAACCGCTCGGCGGACACGCTGCGGAAGAAGTACCCGCGCACCCGCTTCCTGGCCACCACGGACGTGGACGCCGTGGCGCGTGCGGACCTCATCTTCACCGCCACCTCGGACCCTGATCCCGTCATCTACGCGCACCACGTGAAACCCGGCGCCTGGGTCTACGACCTGGGGCGCCCCGTGGACGTGGACGACTCGGTGCTCACCGTGCCCGGGGTCGAGCTGGTGCCCGGCGGTGTGGTAAGGCCTCCGGGTTCCATGACCAGCCGCATAGACCTGCGCTTCGGCGACGGCAACGTGCCCGCCTGCCTGGCCGAGACCATGATCCTCACCGCCACCGGCGCGCACGAGCGCCGCAGCATCGGCAACGGCACCCGCTCCAACGACATCGAGTTCTACCTGCTGGAGGGCGAGCGGCTCGGCTTCGAGATCGTCACGCGTGACGCGCGCCTGACGGACGACAGGGTCATGGCCTGAGGGCGCCGGTCATGAAGACTTTCAGGATGGAAGGTCTCACGGGCGAGTCGCCCGAACTGGCGCAACTGTGGGAACTCGGCTGCCTCGGTCTGGCGGAGGAGCCCGGCGCGGTTGTGGCGTACTTCGAGGAGGAGCGCGAGCTACCTCTGGAGGGCACGTGGCACGACGTGCCGCAACGCGACTACGTGGCCGAGTACCAGGCCGGCCTGCAGCCGGTGAGGGCCGGCCGCCTGTGGGTGGCGCCCAGCCACCGCGAGGTGTCGGCCACGGACGGTGACGCCATCATCTGGCTGGATCCGGGTTCGGCCTTCGGTACGGGGCATCACGAGACGACGAAGATGGCCCTAACGGCCCTAGGCCAGCTGGACCTGTTGGGCCGCAGGGTCCTCGACGTGGGGTCGGGCACCGGTCTGCTGACCATCGCGGCGGACGTGCTCGGCAGCGCTGCCGCCTACGGTGTGGACGTGGACGCTGCCACCATCCCCGTGGCCCGGGAGAACGCGCGCCGGAACCTTTCGCGTGCGCGCTTCGCGGTGGGTAGCGTGGACCTGGCCACCCTGCCCGGCAGGTTCGACGTGGTGGTAGCCAACCTGTACGCCGAACTGCACGCCGAGCTCATGCCGCAGTACGTTCGTCGGCTGTTGCCCGGCGGGCAGCTCCTTTTGACCGGCATCCTCACCCGCCTGCTGCACGTGGTGCATGAAGCGGTGCCCAGCGAGCTTGTCGTGGAGGACGAGATGCGGGACGGCGAATGGTCCCTAATCAGGCTCACGCGCACCGCATGAGCGGCAGGGCCGGCACGGCCAGCAGGGGCCGCGTGCACCGCGTTCTGGTACCCGACCTGATGGAGGGTGAGCGGGAGCTGCACGGCCCGGAGGCTCATCATCTGGCCAACGTCCTGCGGGTCAAGCCGGGTGCGCCGGTTGAGGCGTTCGACGGGGCCGGTCTGGTAGCTGGGGGCTCGGTGCTAGACGTAAAGCGCCACGCCGTGACGCTGCTTCTCGAGGAACCGCGGCCCGCCACGTCGGAGGCGCCGCTGCGGCTCACAGTGGCCGTTGCGCTGCTCAAGAGCGACAAGCTGAGCGACGTCGTGCGCCAGTGCACGGAGCTAGGCGCGGCGGATTTCCGGCTCCTCACCACCCAGCATGCGGACGCGGACAGCATCTCGCCTGCCCGGCTGACCAGGCTACGGCGTGTGGCCGAAGAAGCCGCCAGGCAGTCCGGTCGCGCTACCGTACCCAGCGTGCATGAACCCGTCGCGCTCTCCGCCCTGGACTGGACCGGCGCTGCCATCCTGGCTCACCCGTACGCCGTGGAGAACCTGGCGAGCATCTGGCCCGTCGGCACAGGAGCGGCGGGCGGCGAGCACCCGGCCGCAGCGACGGTGATCACCGGCCCTGAGGGCGGCTTCAGCGACGCGGAGGTGGCCGGCCTGTTGGAGCGCGGAGCTAAAGGTGTGAGTTTCGGCCCGCGCATCCTGAGGGCCGAGACCGCGCCCGTGGCGCTGACGGCGGCGCTGCTGCTGCCGGGCGGCGCATGAGGGTCGGGCCGCCGGTGCCGCACGGACCTGTGGCCGGAGACAGCCGCACGCTGCCACGACTGCCGCTACTGCTGGGCCTCGCTCTGGTGGGCCTGGTTCTGGGGGGCTGCCGCCCGCTCTACCTGCCGCCGGTGCCCGAGGCGCCGCCTTACGATCCCGGTGCGCGCGTAGTGAGCTCCGTCAGCGAGTTGGACGCTGCTGGCAGGCCGCGGCTCGAACTCACGCTCGCCGATCTGGACGAGGGTGGCTGGCTGGCCGTCCAGTGGATGGCCCCCAGCGGCAGGCAGGCGGCCTCGGCATCCATCTGGGTGGAGCCGGAGGAGCCAACGGCCGTCTTCGTGCTGCCGGCCGATGTGGAGTTGAGTGCAGGTGAGTGGCGCGCCGTGGTCTCCCTGGGTTCCCTCCTACTGCGGCAGTTCACGTTCACCGTCGAGTGACAGTTCACGTTCACCATCGGGTGAACCGTCTTCCGCTGGATCGCACGCGAGAATGCCGGCGTCACTGAAGAGCCTGAAAATAGTGGCGGCGCCTCCCGGGACGCGCCGCCACTAACGCGTTACTTACTGCAGGGCTGCTTAGGCAGCGCGCGTGCCGGGGCGCCGGTTGGCGCGGCGGCGATCCTCGTACTTCCGTACCCACTCCCGGCCCCAGACCATGAGGGGGGAGAGGAGGAAGATGCTCGAGAAGGTACCGACCACGATGCCCACTATCAGGGTGATGCTGAAGCCGGTGAGCACGCTGCCACCGAAGAAGAGCAGCGCCAGCACGGGCAGGAGCGTGGTGGCTCCAGTGACGATGGTGCGCGAGAGCACCTGGTTCACGGAGAGGTTGACGATGTCCGCGTAGCTCATACCGCGGATGGTGCGCACGTTCTCGCGCACGCGGTCCGAGATGATGATCGAGTCGTTGAGCGAGTAACCGACCACGAACAGCAGTGCGGCCAGCACCGGGATGGTGAACTCGAGACCGAAGACAGCGAGCACGCCCAGCGTGATGGCCACGTCGTGCGCGGTGGAGATGACGGTGCCGACGGCCACGATCCAGTTGGGCCAGAAGCGCACGCCGATGTAGATGAGGATGAGGAGCAGCGAGACCAGCACGGATAGCACGGCGCCGCGCCTCAGGTCCGCGCCCACCGAGGGACCCACGAACTCAGCGGAGAGTAGTTCCGCGTTGGTGGAGGATGCCAGCTCGAGCGCGAACTCGTCGGTAGCGGTTGCCGCCTCGTCCGGAAGGCCCACGCGAACGGACATCTGGTTGGTGTCGCCCTCCAACTCCACGATGGTGGCGGCGTTGCCGTCCACGCCGGGCACATCCAGATCGTCGATGGCTTGCCGCAGGTCGGCGGAGGTGAAGCCTTCCGGCATGTCGAGCAGGATGTTGCTGCCCCCGGTGAAGTCGGTGGACATCCTGAGGCCGGCGATGCCGACGTAGGCGAGGGAGGCCACCGCCAGGAAGACGGAGACGGCCAAGATGGGGGCGGCGCGGCGCACGAACTCGATGCCGCTGAAGCCGTGACCCATACGCATGTAGCTACGCTGCCCAGCGATCATCTTCAGGGCCCAGGGCACCACCACGAGGTTTACGAACAGAGCGGCCACGATACCGATGGCGAGGGTGACGGCGAAGCCGCGCACGGCGCCGGTGGTGTACTGGTAGAGGGCGCCCGCCACCAGCAGCGTGGTGACGTTGGCGTCGACGATGGCGGAGACTGAGAGGTCGAAGCCACGCTTCATGGCCACGCGCAGGCTCTTGCCCTCGCGCAACTCCTCGCGCACGCGCTCGAACGAGATGACGTTGCCGTCGATGGCGGCGCCGATGGTGAGCACCAGACCGGCGAGGCCGGGGAGGGTGAGCGCCGCGCCGAGGCCGCCCAGCACACCGAAGATGAACAGCATGATGAGCAGCACGCCCAGGGCGAGCACGCCACCGAACAGCGGGCCGTAGTAGAGGACCACGGCCACGATGACGGCCACGCCACCGATGATGGCGGCGGTGGTGCCGGCGTTGATGGAGTCCTGACCGAGGGTGGGCCCGATGGAGCGGACCTCGTCCACCGTGAGGCTGATGGGCAGGCTACCGGAGCGCAGCACCACGGCCACGTCGGTGGCTTCGTCCAGCGAGCCCACGCCGGTGATCTGGCCGCTGTCGGAGATGCGGGACTGCAGGGTGGGTGCCGTGACGATGACGTCGTCCAGCACGATGGCCATGCGTCGTCCCACGTTGCCGCCCGTGAAGTTGCCGAAGGCCTGGTGCTCGCTGGGCCTGATCTCGAACACGACCACCGGTCCGGCGGGCTGGCCCGGCACCTGCTGGAACTGAGCGCTGGCGTTGGAGATGATCTCGCCCGTGAACGCCACGGGTTCGAGGTCGTTCAGGGTGAGGAACTCGGTGGCAACGTTGTTGGCCGAGGCGCGCACCAGGCGGAACTCGAGCACGGCCTGCTGCCCTATGAGGTCGAGGGCGCGCTGCTGGTCGTCGGCGGTGAGGCCGGGCAGCTCCACCACGACCTTGTCGTTGCCGGCGGTCTGCACCTGCGCCTCGGCCACGCCGAACTGGTTCACGCGGTTCTGGACGATGTTGCGCGCGGTGTTGAGGTCCTCCGCGTCGGGGTTGGGGGTCTCGGATACGAGGGTGACGCGTAGGCCGCCCTGCAGGTCGAGCCCGAGCTTGATGGCGGGCTCGTCGGTCCACGGCTGCCAGATGTAGAGCACGGAGGCTACGGCCAGGCCGAGCACCATCAGGCCCGTGAGGATTCTGCTGTTCATGGAACTCCTAGTTGCATCGTTACCCGCCCCGTGGGGTCACGGCCGGCGGGGAGAAGGGTTGTGACATCTGATCGCGGTCGAGCGGAGTTCCGGGCTCACCCGCCGTCCAGCAACAACCTTCCCAGCAACGTGAGCCGCACCGTGGGGGCACGCGGCGCCGTGGGGTCCACCACGAGCCAGCCGCCCGCCGTTGGCGTGGGCGGCGCGGTGGTGAGCGCCACGGGCAGGAGGGTCCTGGAAGCCACCGAGGCGGAAGTCGCTGTTGGTACCCGAACGCCGGCCTCGACCACGAAGTAGGGCCGGGCCGCCATGCCGGTCTCGCCCTCCTCGCCCTTCTCGCTCTGAGTCTGCGCGGCGAGGGCGTTGAGGGAGGAGAGGGGCAGGGGGAGCAGTACCAGCAGCGACGACAGCGCCAGGAGCCGGATCACACCACTGGCACCTCGACCAGGTCGTAGGCCTCGATGATGTCGCCTTCCTGCACGTTCTCGTAGTTCTGCAGGCTGATACCGCACTCGAAGCCGGTTCCCACCTCGCGGACGTCGTCCTTGAAGCGGCGCAGGCCGGCGATGGAGCCCTTGTAGACTTCCTTCTCGCCGCGGATGACGCGAGCCTTGGCGCCACGGCGCATGACGCCGTCCACCACGTACGAACCGGCGATGTTGCCGGAGCGCGGCACGTGGATGACCTGACGCACCTCGGCCCGGCCCAGGGAACGCTCCTCGTACTCGGGCTCGATCTGACCGCGGATCATGCGCTGCACGTCCTCGACCAGCTCGTAGATGATGCGGTAGCTCTTGAGGGGGATGCCCTGGCGCTCGGCGGACTTGATGACGCTGCCGGGCGCGTTGACGCCGAAGCTCATGACGGAGGCGTCGGCGGTGGAGGCCAGGAGGAGGTCGGACTCCGTGGGGGCGCCCACCTCGGCCAGCATGATCTCCACGTCCACCTCGTCGGTGCCCTCGGCTTCCTTGGCCAGGACGGCCTTGATGGCCTCGAGCGAGCCCTGGGTGTCGGCGCGCAGGAGGATGTTGATGGACTTCTTGTTCGGCTTGCCGAAGAGGTCGGCCAGGGTCACGCCCTTGCGGCCGATGACCTCGCGCTCGCTGTCCTCGCGCTCGGCCTTGCGCTGGGCGGTGATCTCCTTGGCGGTGGCTTCGTCGGCCACGGCCTCCACCAGGTCGCCCGCGGAGGGCTGCTCGGAGAAGCCCAATATCTGCACGGGCACGGACGGCCCGGCCTTGTCGATGTTCTTGCCGGTGTAATCCGTGAGGCGCCGGACCTTGGCCCAGGCCTCGCCCGAGACGATGTAGTCGGCCACGCGGAGTTCACCTTCCGTGACCAGCACGGTGGCCAGCACGCCGGCGCGCTTGTCGAGCACGGACTCGATGACGATGCCCTTGGCGGGACCGGTGTCGCGGGCGCGCAGGTCCTCCAGCTGGGCCACCAGCGAGAGCATCTCCAGCAGGTCGTCTATGCCTTGCCCCGTCTTGGCGGAGAGGTCCACCGTGATGGTGTCGCCGCCGTACTCCTCGGGGATGAGCTCGTGCTGCATGAGGTCCTGCTTGACCCTGTCCGGGTTGGCTTGCGGCAGGTCCACTTTGTTGATGGCCACCACGATGGGCACGCCTGCAGCCTTGGCGTGGGCTATGGCTTCACGCGTCTGCGGCATGACCGAGTCGTCGGCCGCTACCACGATGACGGCGATGTCGGTGGCGTTGGCGCCGCGCTGCCGGATGGTGGTGAACGCCTCGTGACCCGGGGTATCGAGGAAAGTGACGATGCCTTCGGGCGTCTCGGCCTGGTAGGCGCCGATGTGCTGCGTGATGCCGCCCGCCTCGCGCTCGGCCACGCGCGTCTTGCGGATGGCGTCCAGCAGGCTGGTCTTGCCGTGGTCCACGTGCCCCATGACGGTGACCACGGGGGCGCGCAGCGGCAGTTCCTCGGCGGCCTCGTCGGCCGGGGCGTCAGCCTCGGCCTTGGCCGACTTCGACTTCTTGGCGGTCTTGGCAGCGGGCTCCTCGGCCTCGGCCGGTCGTGCGGCGCTCTCCGCCGCGGCTTCGCCCGACTCCTCGGCTTCCTCCGCCTGCACCAGCTGCTTGACGGTCTCGGCCGTCTCGGCGTCCAGGGTGCTGGAGTGCGACTTGTACTCCACCCCCATGTCGTCGAGGATGGCCAGCAGCTCCTTGCTCTCAACCTCGAGATCTTTGGCTAGTTGGTAGATACGGACCTTCTCAGACATTCAAGCCTCCGTTGGTTCTCTGGGTGGCCGCTGCCTCGGCGCCGGGCGTGCTCTGCCCCCGGACCGTGAGCGGCTTGGCTGCCAGCGCTTGGCTCAGCAGATGAGCGACCTGTTGCGCCTGGCCCTTGAAGACCTGGCGCGAACGCTTCTCGTTCCCTGAAGCTGCGCAGCTGCGGCACACCCAGGTGCCGCGGCCGCCCAGCCTGCGCGTTAGGTCGAGACGTACGGCGCCGTCCTCATCCCGCACGAAGCGGAACTGCTCCGCTTGCGGCTTGGAGGCGCGGCACATGACGCAGCGCCTCATGGGGACGTGTTTGCTCGCCGTAGTCTTCATGCTCAGGAGGCCTGTTCCCCCTCGTCGGCGGTCACTTCGTCCGCAGCGACGTTCTCGGCGGGCGTACCGTCCTCGCCGGTGGTACCGTCCGCCGCTACTTCATCGGCAGCGGTGTCTTCCGAGCTACCCTCCTCGGCGGCCTCGTCGGCGCTCCCGTCCGAGGTGCTGGGGCTGGCGAACAGCGCGTCGAAGGCGGCGTGGCCCTTCTCGGTCTGCTGCGCGTCGCCCAGGCGCGAGGCGGCGGCCTGCATGGCGGCGTCGAAGTCCGAGACGGACTCGCTGGGCTGCAGGTCGATCTTGTAGCCCGTGAGCTTGTGCGCCAGGCGCACGTTCTGGCCGCTCTTGCCGATGGCCAGTGACAGCTGATCGGAGCCCACCGTCACGCGGGCGGCCTTCTCCTCGGTGTCGAGCTCGATATTGCCGACCTTGGCGGGCGAGAGGGCGTTACGGATGAACTCGCGCGGGTTGGCGTCCCACTGGATGATGTCCACGCGTTCGCGCTGCAGCTCGGCGGTGACGGCCTGGATGCGGCTGCCGCGGTGACCGATGCAGGCGCCGATGGGGTCGACGTTGGGGTTGTTGGAGGCCACGGCCACCTTGGAGCGCAGGCCGGCCTCGCGGGCCACCGCCTTGAGTTCCACGGTGCCGTCCGCCACCTCGGGGATCTCCTGGCGCATCAGGAACTCGAGCAGCTCGGGCGCGGCGCGCGAGACGTGGATGGAGGGTCCGCGCGGCGAGAGCTCTACCTTCTGCACGTAGACCTTGAGGCGCATGCCCACCATGTAGCGCTCGCCGTGGATCTGCTCCTTGGAGGGCATGATGGCCTCACCGCGGCCCAGGTCCACGAAGACGTTGCGCTTGTTGTCCGTGCGCGAGACGACGCCCGTCATGATGTCGCCGGCGCGGTCCTTGTACTCCTCGTACACGTAGGCGCGCTCGGCCTCGCGGATCTTCTGGGTGATGACCTGCTTGGTGGTCTGCACCGCGATGCGGGTGAACTTCTCCGGGTCGACGGGGAACTCCATCTCCATGCCGACCTCGACCTCGTCGTCGAGCTCGAGCGCCTCGGCGAGGGAGATCTCCTTGTCCTCGTCCTCGACCTCCTCGACAACGCGGCGGACGACCATGATGTCCATCTCGCCCGTGTCGGTATCCAGCTCGACCTCGATCTGCTTGCCCGGCATGACGTTGCGCTCGAACGCCTGTTCGAGCGCCTCCTCCAGGCTGGCAAGCAACTGATCCTTGTCGAGGTTGCGCTCCGCGGCCAGCATGTTGAGCGCGTCGACGAACTCCTTGTTCATGTACTACTCCTGTCTATTCAGTTGTTGCGGCATGGCCCTCATGGCTAGCCGCTTGAAGCCTGCTCGGTTCAGCGCGGTTCGGAGGGCCACTCGGCCAGCCGTGCGCTGTCTATCTGGGCCGTGGAGTGGGTCCGCTCCTGCCCGTTCACGTCGAAGGTGACGTCGTTACCTTCCACGCGGGTGATGCGCCCCCTGAACGTCTCGGAGCCCACGCGCACCTTGGCGAGAAGACCGCTGAAGCGTTCGAAGTGGCGGGGGGTAACGAGGGGACGTTGGCTGCCGGGCGATTCGACCTCGAGCCGGTAAGGCTCCGGGAACGGGTCGAGCCTGTCGAGCTCCAGTCCGAAAACCTCGGAGGCGCGTTCCACGTCGTCCATCGACACGACGCCTTCGTCGAGCCGATCTATGCGTAGAAGCACCCTGCGCGACCGGCCCGAGGCGCCGATATCCAGTTCCAGCACCTCATAACCGAGGGGCTGGAGCACCTCGGTGGCTGCCTGCGCGATATCCATGTTACCTCCCTTGCCCCAACGAAAAGGGGTGGGTTCCCGAACCCACCCGCTCGTTTAGTGTCGGGACGACTACCGCCCATGATATTAGCGCTTCCAAGGGGTATTTATCAAGGTTGAGGGCTACCTGCGCGCCGCCCGCGCGGACCTCCGGCTAGGGCTATCATCCGGTCACGGGCGCCAGCGCTGGCGCCCAACGGAGGTAGGCAGTGGACGAACTCAACCATGCACCGGACGAGTCGGCGGGCGAGGGCGGCTTCGGCGAGGCTCTCAGGGCCAGCCCGGAGTTCGTGGACGTGGCCATACCTCTGCTGCTGACCGCCTTCCCGGGACGTGAGGTCATGCGTGGCACCGTCGGGCGTCTGGCCGCCCTCTACGTCGACCCGCCCCTGGAGAGGCACGAGGCGCGCAGGCTGCTGGGCTTCCTCTTCGAACTGGTCGACCGGCCGGAGTGGAAGGACCGCTGCGCGCTGGCCCGGGAGGTGTCGGACGTGAACGGCACCCGCTCCGAACTGATAGTGCCGCTGGCACCCGAGGCGTACGACGGGGGAGAGGCGCTGGTGGGCCCGTTCCCCTCCGTGGAGGCCGCCCAGGAGTGGGCCGCCGGCGTGGCCGACCCCAGCCTGGCGTTCGACACCATGCAGTCCACCTGCGGGCCGCTGGTGGACCTGTTCGTGCTGGGTGAGCTGCTGGAGGACTGAGCGCAGGCGGCGCTCCAGGGCGGCCTGCGCGGTCGCGTTCATGCCGGCCTGGCGCGTTGACTTGACCGTGGGCACGGCCGTAAACTCGCTGCATGAGAAGCCCCGCGGCTTCCCGCGCCTTTACCTGCTGAGCGTGGAGCACCGCTCCGCGCTGTATACGCCACTGCCCGGAAGGGGCGGTGGTTTTTTCGTGTACGCGGTGAGTAGGACGCCACCAGGTTAGCCGGAGCTGGTGCAGGCGGAACGGCGGGTGCGGGACGAGAGGAAGTTGATGAGATGACGGACGGTTCGGAAGAGCGCCGGGACGACCTCGGTGCCGACGCGAGCGCGGAGTGGCTGAGCCAGATAGCCGCCGCGCCGGACGCTCAGGCGCTGCAGGAGCTGCGCGTGCGGCTCATCGGCAAGAAGGGCGAGATCACCCAGCAGCTGAAGCAGCTGGGCAAGCTGGATCCGGACGAGCGCCGCGAGCAGGGCCAGCGCATCAACGCCCTCAAAGGTCGGGTGGAGGAGGCCATCGAGGCTCGTAAGGCCGAGCTGGAGCGGCAGAGGCTCGACGCGCAGCTGGCCAGCGAGCGGGTGGACGTGACCCTGCCCGGCACGCGCCCAACGCAGGGCGGCCTGCACCTGCTGACGCTAGTCACCAACCGCCTGTTGGACGTGTTCAGGAGCCTGGGTTACGAGGTGGTCACCGGACCCGAGCTCGAGACCGACCACTACAACTTCACCGCCCTCAACTTCCCGCCCGATCACCCCGCGCGCGACACGCAGGACACCTTCTGGACCACGGACGGCCGCCTGCTCCGCACGCATACCAGCCCCATGCAGGTGCGTTACATGGAGGCGCACAAGCCGCCCTTCAAGCTGGTGGTGCCCGGCAAGGTCTTCCGCAACGAGGCGGTGGACGTGACGCACGAGGCGCAGTTCCACCAGCTGGAGGCGCTGGTGGTGGGCGAGCGCATCACCATGGCCGACCTGCGCGGCGCCATCAACGAGATGGCCCAGGCGCTCATCGGGCCCGGCACCAAGACCCGCCTGCAGCCCACCTACTTCCCGTTCGTGGAGCCCGGCGCCGAGTTCGCCATCTGGTGGACCAACCCGCGCACCGGCCGCGAGGAGTGGCTGGAACTGGGTGGCTGCGGCATGGTGCACCCCAAAGTCTTCGAGGCGGTGGGTTACGAGGGGGTAACGGGCTTCGCGTTCGGCTTCGGCATAGAGCGCCTGGCGCTGGTGCCCTACGCCATCCCCGACATCCGCTACTTCTACCAGGGCGACATGCGCGTGCTGGAGCAGTTCAGGGGCGTCCTGTGAAGCTGCCGCTCTCCTGGCTGCAGGAGTTCTTCCACGAGCCGCTGCCGCCCGTCCAAGAACTGGTGGACCTGCTCGACGGCCTCGGCTTGGCCGTGGAGAACGTGGTGGAGCACCCCGGCGTGCCCCAGGGCGTGGTAGTGGCCCAGATCCTGGAAGTGGAGCCCATGGAGGGCTCCGAGCACCTCAAGCGCACGGTCGTCACGGACGGCAGCCGGAAGCACCAGGTGGTGTGCGGCGCGCCGGTGGTGAGCGTGGGCATGCTCACGGCCCTGGCGCTGCCCGGCACCGTGCTACCGGCCGCCGGCGAGGGCCCGGACGGCCTGACGGTAGGCGAACGCCAGATGCTCGGCGTTGACAGTGAGGGCATGCTCTGCAGCGCGCGCGAGCTGGGCGTCTACGACTACGCCGGCGGCCTCATCCAGTTCGGACCCGACGCGCCCGTGGGCGCCGCCCTCCACGAGCTGTGGGGGCCCGAGACCATCATCGAGGTGGAGCTGACGCCCAACCGCGCCGACGCCTTCTCGCTGCTGGGGATCGCGCGCGACGTGGCCGCCAAGCTGGGCGTGCCCTACAAGCACCCCGCCCACGGCCTGGACATGGGGCAGCCCGTGGAGGGCTCCCAGCCGTCACCCGACGGCCTGGCCGTGGACATCCAGGATGAGCGGGGCTGCCCGCGCTTCACGCTGCGCGGCGTGAGAGGGGTGCAGGTGCGCCCCAGCCCGATCTGGCTGCAGCGGCGCCTAGGGGCCATGGGCCTGCGCCCACGCAACAACCTCATCGACGTCACCAACTTCGTGACTTTCGAGCTGGGCCAGCCGTCGCACGCCTACGACCTGGCCAGTCTGGGCGGGGGCGTGATCCAGGTGAGGCGCGCCCAGCCGGGCGAGAAGCTCGAGCTGCTCACCGAGGAGGTTCTCGAACTCGACCCCGCCGACCTGCTCATAGCCACGCCCGGCAAGGACGGCGGGTCGGTGCCCATCGGCCTGGCCGGCGTGATGGGCGGTCGCCACGACAGCGTCACCGATGCCACCACCGACGTGGCGCTGGAGGTGGCCAACTTCGATCCGGTCACCGTGCGGCGAACGGCGCAGCGGCACAAGCTGATCACCGACGCCCGCACGCGCTTCGAACGCGGCGTGGACCCCAACCTGCAGCTGCTGGCCTCCGCCAGGGCCGCATCGCTGATAGCCGAGCTGTCGGGCGGCACCGTGGACCGCAGCGTCAGCAGTTTCGGCGAGGACATCGAGCGCCCGGCGGTGAACTTCCGCCCCTCGCGCGTGCACTTCCTCATGGACTTCGACGTGCCGCAGGAGCAGCAGCGCCGCTACCTCGAGCTGCTGGGCTGTCGGGTCACGGAGAAGGGTGACGACCTCTGGGAGGTGACGCCGCCCAGCTGGCGCTACGACATGACCATCGAGGAGGACGTGGTGGAGGAGGTGGCCCGCCTCCACGGCTACGAGCACATCGGCGAGACGGTGCCCAACATGCACTACGTGCCCTCCGAGTCCGACCCCACGCACCGCACGCTCAAGGGCCGCCTGGCCGCCATGGGCCTGCAGGAGACGATCAGTTACGTCTTCACCGGTGAGGAGGAGCTGAAGCGCGCCAACGCGCCGGCGCCGCACGTGTTCCTCAGCGACCCGCAAGGCGTGGAGCGCGGCGTGCTGCGCACGGCCCTTTATCCGGGCTTGCTGGCCGCCGCCGTGGCCAACCGGCGCCTGCCCGCCATCGGCCTCTTCGAGGTGGGCCGCGTGTTCCTGGACGAGGAACTGGAGCGGCTGGCTCTCCTCACGAGGGGCGAACGCGCCTCCAACGGCCGCGGCGACGGCCTGGCGGGCGACTTCTTCGCCTTCAAGGGCATGGTCGAGAACCTGGCGGGGCTGGTGGGCGCCGACGTGTCCATGCTGCCCGTGGCCGATCCGGCAGCCGACACGCCCTTCCTGCATCCCGGCGTGGCCGCCCGCGTGAACTGGAACGGCCGCCACGTGGGCTTCGCCGGTCGCCTGCACCCCGAAGTGGCGGCGGAGTACGAACTGGCCGAGGTCTACCTCGCCGAGCTGGCCCTGCCGCTAGAGGGGACGGTCATCCGCTTCGAGGAGATAAACCGGCAGCCGTACGCGGAGCGGGACCTGGCCATCATCGCGCCGGCCACCGTGCCGTACGCCGACCTGGCCGCTCTCTGCAGGGCCGCGGCCGGCCCGCTCCTGTTGAGCCTGGAACCGTTCGACGTCTACCAGGGCGGCCGCTTGGAGGAGGGCCAACGCAGCGTGGCCGTGCGGTTCCGCTTCCGCGCCGAGGACCGCGCCCTCACGGACCGCCAGGTCGACGAGCTTATGCAGAATGTCATCAGCAGCGTCAGGGAGGCGGGATACGATGTGCGCGCATGATGGGGATCACCTGGATCGACGCCGTTCTCGTGCTGCTAGTCGCGGTGTGCACAGCCTTCGGGGCGCAGAGGCGCCTCGTGGGTCTGGTGGTGGGCGTAGGGTCCGTGCTGCTCCTCAAACCGTTGCTGGTGGTGGGCTCGCGTAGCCCCGTTCTTGCGCTCATAGGCGCCGTCATCGGCGCGCTGCTGCTGGCTCTGCTAGCGCAGCGGATAGCCCCGCCCGGCCTGCGCCAGCGCTGGCCCAGCAAGGTAGCGGGCGGTTTCGGCGGGCTGGTGCTGGGTTTGGCGCTTCTGGTCTCGTTCGTGACGGCCCTGCCCATAGAGCGGCACGTGGCCGACCAGCGCGCCATCTACTACCCGCCGGTGAACGCACCCTTCGGCATGTCCAGCACGCTGCAGGCCTCGCCACTGGTGATGATGGGGCGCAGCATCGTGCTCTACCCCCTGCTCGAGCCGCCCGAGAGCGAACTGACGCAGAACACCTACCAGGCGCTGAGAAGCTGGTTCGTGCAGGGCGATCCCTGGAACTGAGTGATAGTTCCGTGAGAAACCGTGCGCTACTAGTGGTACAAATCTGCTGGTAGGAGGTGGCACGGAGAACGAGGTTTTGGACGTCGAGGTAGCGCAAGCCCAGGCACGCCGCAGGTCAGCTGCGAGCCGCCTGGTGACGAGGTGGAGGGCTTCCGGGCCGAGAGCCGTGATCGGCGGCGCCGGAAGATAGGTAAGGAAGGGTAGCCACCTTCCGAGCCGAAAGCGCGAACGCTGGCGGCGCACACCGCCCAGCACAAGTCTGCGGGCCCCTCCTGAGAACCACCCCCTCACTCGATCCCGTCCGGGGTACACAGCCGATAAGCAAGCACGCCAAGGTCGGGTTACTCCGCCCGCCAGGCCGTCCTGGATAGCAACGCACGTCTAAGACTCGCAAAGCAACAGCGGAGGACAACTGAACCATGTGTGGAATCGTCGGATACGTCGGCGGCCGCGAGGCCGCCCCGGTGATCCTGGACGGCCTGTCGCGCCTCGAGTACCGCGGCTACGACTCGGCCGGCCTCGTCATCAACGACCTGAGCAGGACCCTCGACCCCCAACCGGACGCCCCGACCAACGGGCGCGCCCGGGCGCCGCGCTCGCTGCAGATGGTCAAGCGCGCGGGCAAGCTCTCCGTACTGAAGGAGGCCGTGGCTGACACCACCGTAGTGGGCGGCCTGGGCCTGGGCCACACCCGCTGGGCCACGCACGGCCGGCCCAACGACACCAACGCCCACCCGCACCTCTCCGAGGACGGTCGTCTGGCCGTGATCCACAACGGCATCATCGAGAACTACGTGGAGCTGCGCCAACGGCTGACTGCCGCGGGGCACGTGTTCCTCTCGGAGACCGACACCGAGGTGCTGGTGCACCTGGTGGAGGAGAGCTACGCTGCGCGCGAGGCCGCCGGCCTGCAGGCGGATCTGGCGGCGGCCGTACGCGCCGCCCTGGCGCACGTGGAAGGCGCCTACGCCCTGGTGGTGGCGCACGCCGCCCACGACTCGCTGGTGGCCGCGCGCCACACCAGCCCCCTGGTGCTGGGCCTGGGGCAGGGCGAGAACTACCTGGCCTCCGACGTGCCCGCCCTGCTGCCCTACACCCGCGACGTGGTCTACCTGTTGGACGGCGACGTGGCCGAGATCCGCAGCGACGGCGTCAGCGTGACCGGCCTGGACGGCGCCCCCCGCCAGCGGCAGGCGGACCGCGTGGAGTGGGACGCCGAGGCCGCCGAGAAGGGCGGGTTCCAGCACTACATGCTGAAGGAGATATTCGAGCAGCCCACCGTGCTGCAGAACACCCTCGGCGGACGCCTGGCCCGTAACGGCATGGACGTGGAGCTGGACCT
>CAYXUE010000009.1:28560-40483 GCA_964467885.1 uncultured bacterium
GCCAAGCGCCGCGGCGCCCGCACGTTGGCCGTGCTCAACGCCAAGGGCTCCAGCATCAGCCGCGAGGCGGACGACGTGCTCTACATCCATGCCGGCCCCGAGATCGGCGTGGCCAGCACCAAGGCCTACACGGGCATGGTGGCCGCCTTCTCGCTCCTGGCCCTCTGGTTCGGCCGAGCGCGCGGCACCGTGGACGACGAGGAAGCCAGAGCACTGGTGCAGGGTCTGCGCGAGCTGCCCAACCAGGTCTCGACCGTCCTGAAGCGCCGCGGCGAGATAGGAGCGGTGGCCGAGATGATCAAGGGTGCTCGAAGCGCCCTCTACCTAGGCCGCGGCGTCAACTTCCCCACGGCCCTGGAGGGCGCGCTCAAGCTGAAGGAGATCAGCTACATCCACGCCGAGGCCTACCCCACGGGTGAGATGAAGCACGGCCCCATCGCCCTGATAGACGAGGAGCTGCCGACGGTGGTGGTGGCCACGGCCTCCGGGTTACTGGACAAGACCGTCTCCAACATGCAGGAGGTGCGCGCCCGCGACGGCCTGGTGGTGGCGGTGGTGAACGACGACGACGAGCGCGCCGCCGCCCACGCCCAGCACGTGCTGCGGGTACCGCGCACGCTGGAGGCGCTGTCGCCCATCGTGGACGCCGTGCCCCTGCAACTGCTGGCTTACGAGGTGGCCAACCGGCTGGGCCGCGACGTGGATCAGCCGCGGAACCTCGCGAAGAGCGTGACCGTGGAGTGAGGCCCAGGCGTGGATAGGCCCCGTAACTCTGGTCAAGAGCGTGACCGTGGAGTGACGCCCTGGGCGCCAGGAAGGGCTTAGGCAACCGGGAGGATAGGACCGGCGGGAGGACAACGAGCCTCCCGCCGGCCTGACTTAAAGGTCGTGCCCGCGCTCTAGATGACGCCCGCCCACCGCAGCAGGAAGTACCCGCCCACGATGACCACGCCCCACACGATCCACTTGAGGTACTTGGCCACGCCGGGCCCGGCCCACTTGCCGATGCTCTCGCGCGCCTCGGCCACCTCGTGGCGTTGCTGGGTGCGCTGGGCGCGGCGCAGCGAGCGCACGCTCTTGTTCAGCTGGCCCTTCTTGCGGTAGGCCACGCCCAGGTTGTGATGGGCGTTGGGGAAGTCCTCGTCTATCTTGAGGGCGCGCTGATAGAACTCTATGGCCTCGTCCACGTTGCCCGCCTCCAGCGCCAGGTTGCCCAGGTTGGTGATGGCGCGGTAGTGCTGCGGGTCGACCTGGACCGCCTCTTCGAGGGTGGCCTCGGCGGCCTCTATGTTGCCGTCGTAGACCTCGGTGATGCCCAGTTGGGCCAGCAACTCGCCGGCGAACCAGGGGTCGGTGATCTGGGCGAGCAGTTCGCGGGCCAGGTCGGGGTCGCGGCGGTCGAGGGCGGAAGCGGACTCCTTGAGGCTCCTCAGCTCCTCCAGGATCTGGTCCCAGGGCGCGAAGTCGGGGCGCATGTCCAGGCGCTCGAGGCGCTCGATGGCGCGGCCGTACGAGCGCTCCCGCAGAAGCTCCTGCGTGTCCACCAGGGCGGCCAGGCCCGCGCGCACGTTCGCGTCCGTCTCGCCCGATACCAGGTAAGCGTTGCGCGCGGCCACGTAACGGCCCTGCCGGGTCAGGGCGCGCCAGTCGGCCGGTTGCTCCTCGGTCCCAGCAGTGACCGGTTCCTGCAGGTCGATGTCTTCCAGGCCGGAGGTCTCGGCTCCGTCGTTGGGGGCGTCGGCTTTCACGGCTAAGACGGTAGCACGCTGCCGTAGAGCTCGGCATAGCGACGCGCCGACGAGTCCCACGAGAGGTCCAGCAGCATGCCGGCGCGCTGCATGTCGCGCCAGCGCGGTGTGGCGAACGCCCGCAGCGCCTCTTCGGCCGCCCAGAGCAGGCCCTCCGGCGTGGCGTGCTGGAAGAGGAAGCCGGTGCGGTCATGTTCAACCGTGTCGCGCAGGCCGCCCGTGGCCCGCACCACCGGTAGAGCGCCGTAGCGCATGGCGATCATCTGCGTGAGGCCGCACGGCTCGAAGCGGCTGGGCACAGCCAGCGCGTCGGCGGCGGCGTACACCCGGTGCGACAGCGACTCGTCGTAGCCCAGCACCGCCGCCACCCTGGTCGGACGCTCGGAACTCAGTACCTGCACCTGCGCCTCCAGGGCGGGATCGCCGGTGCCCAGGAGGAAGAGGTTCCAGCCCATATCGACCAGTCTGTCCGCGGCGCCCAGCAGCAGGTCTATGCCCTTCTGCTCCGCGAAGCGCGAGACCACGCCTAGCAGCGGACGCTCCGGATCGAGGCCGAACTCGTGGACCAGGTCCGCTTTGCACTCGGCCTTGCCGCTCAGGTCGTTCTGGTCGTAGCGCTGCTTGATGTGGGGGTCCGTGCGCGGGTTCCATACCTGATCGTCTATGCCGTTGAGGATGCCCACCATCTTGCCCGCCACCGAGCGGAAGGTGCCGTCCAGCGTGAAGCCGTACTCGGCCGTCTGCAGCTCCTCGGCGTAGGTGGGACTGACGGTCGTGACGCGCGTGGCGAAGCCCACGCCAGCCTGGAGGGCGTTGGCAGCGCCGAAGTGGTGCAGGTAGCTGTTGGCTACCTCCGGCCCCAGTCGCAGCCAGCGCAGCGTGTCCGCCATGTCGGCCTCGCCCTGGAACTGCACGTTGTGCACCGTGAAGATGCTGGGCAGGTAGGGGAAGCCCTCCGGCAGGTGCCAGCCCCGCTCCAACAGCAGCGGCAGGTAGCCGGTGTGCCAGTCGTGGGCGTGCACCACGTCGGGCTGGAACCCCAGGCGCTCCGCCACCTGCGGCACCGCCCGGGCGAAGCGTGCGAAGCGCTTGACGTCGTCCGGGTAGCCGTACAGCTGGTCCCGGCCGAAGTCCGGATGCCCCACGAAGGCGAAGCGCACGCCGTTGCCCTCCAGCGTGCCCACCCCGACCGGTTCGAAGCCGCCATCGAACGGCACCTGCACGTCGCCTATCCAGTATGGTGCTGGTTCTGACCTGACCGAGCGATACCATGGGGTAACCACCAGAACGTCATGGCCCAACCGGGCCAGCGCCCGCGGCAGCGCTGCGGCCACGTCACCCAGTCCGCCCGTCTTGCTGTAAGGTGCGACTTCGGCCGTGGGGAACAGTATCCGCATGGACAGAGCTTAGCCGCCCGGAGGTCTTCCGGAAACCACAATATTCTCAGGTGGCACATATACTCTTACAGGCAAAGAGAAGCGCGGTAGCGTTATGGGAGGCTCAATGAAGCGCAGATGGTACATCTTCGGCCTGGTAGCCCTGGTGGCAGGGACCCTGGTCGTGAACGCACAGCTTGGCAGGGACTACACCAACGAGTTCCTCAGCACCTCGACGGGTAGGGCCCTCATGCAGGCGTACGGCGCTATCAAGAGCGGCTACCTCACGGAAGTGGACGACGAGACCCTCATCCGCGGCGCCATCACGGGCATGGTCGAGTCGCTGGACGACCAGTTCAGCAGTTACGTGGAGCCCCGCGCCGCGGCGCGCGAGCGGCAGGACAGCACCGGCTCGTTCGGCGGCATCGGCGCCGTGCTCACGGCACACGACCGCAGCTCGGGCAAGGGCGTCGAGATCCTCACGGTGTATCAGGGCAGCCCCGCCTCCGGCGCCGGACTGCAGCGCGGCGACGTCTTCCTGGAAGTGGACGGCGTGGACGTGCGCGAGTTGACCACCAGCGAGGTGGCGGACCTGGTGCGTGGCCCCGAAGGCACGGATGTGACGCTGGTCATGAGCCGGCCGGGCACCGAGCAGCCCATCACCTTCGAGGTGACCCGCGGCATCATCCAGATCGTGGACGTGAGCAGCACCATGCTGGAAGGCGACGTGGGCTACGTGGCCCTGAACTCGTTCAACAACAGGCTCCTCACCGATCAGATGAAGGAGCAGATCGACAAGCTCATCCTCGACGGCGCCAAGTCGCTGGTGCTCGACCTGCGCGACAACCCCGGTGGCCTCCTGCCGCAGGCGGTCTACGTGGCGGACGAGTTCCTCGACGAGGGGCCCATCGTCTTCCAGCGCTCGCGGGGCGTGACGCAGCTTTACGGCGCCGCGCAGAAGGGCTCGTACGACCTGCCGATGGTGGTGCTGGTCAACAACAACTCCGCCTCCGCCTCCGAGATCGTGGCCGGCGCGCTGCAGGAGAGCGGCCGCGCCGTGGTGATAGGCGAGCAGACCTTCGGCAAGGGCGTGGGCCAGACGGTCATCAGCCTGTCCGACGGCAGCCAGCTGCAGTACGTCTCGTTCGAGTGGCTCACCCCGGACCGCACCAGCATCGCCGAGCAGGGCGTCACGCCCGACATCATCGTGCCGGACACCCGCTTCCCCAACACGGTGGTGGCGGACGGGCGCGGCCTGCGCCCCGGTCAGTCGGTGTCGCTCATGGTCGACGGCGAGGTCATCGGCGAAGCGGTGGCGGAGGAGGACGGCACCTTCCGACTCATGGCCCTGGGCGGCCTGCCCGAGACCAGCTCGGTGCAGGGCGAGGCCGTGGTGAACCTCGAGAACGACCCGGTGCTGCAGACCGCCCTCTCGGTGCTGGCCGGTGAGACCGTGGTCGGCGAGGACAGCAACTGATCGTCAGCTAGAAGCTCCCGCGCACTGACTCGGGCGCTACGGCAGATGCTCCTCGGGAACTACACCCGAGGAGCATCTGCCTTTCCTGCCTGTTTGGGAAGTCGGCGGGCCCCCGCGGAGTGGTTCCGCGGCTCAGCTGCCAGTGGCGGTCAGGTGCGCGGCCCGGCGGCCACAACCTCAGCCGGCAACGCGCTCTCGAACCGGCGGAAGTTCTCGCGGAACATGCCCGCCAGCTTGCGCGCCGCCGCGTCGTAGCCGGCCGGGTCGGCCCAGGTGTCGCGAGGTCGCAGTACCTCGCTGGGCACGCCGGGCGCCCGCACGGGCACTGCCAGACCGAACACGGGGTCGGTCTCCGTAGCTATGTCGTCCAGCACGCCGTGCAGCGCGGCGCGCACCAGCGCCCGCGTGTACTGCAGCTTTATGCGGGAGCCCACGCCGTAACCGCCGCCCGTCCAGCCCGTGTTCAGCAGCCAGACGCGCGTGCCGTGCTCCTCCAAGCGGCGCCTGAGCATCTCGGCGTACTCCACCGGCGGGCGCGACATGAATGGGGCGCCGAAGCAGGCGCTGAAGGTGGCGCTGGGTTCGGTGACGCCGCGCTCGGTACCCGCCACCTTGGCGGTGTAGCCGCTGAGGAAGTGGTACATGGCCTGCTCGGTGGTCAGGCGGGCGATGGGCGGTAGCACCCCGAAAGCGTCCGCGCTGAGGAACACCACGTCGCTGGGGTGGCGCCCCATGCCCGTGGTGGAGGCGTTGGGCACGAACTCGATGGGGTAGGCCGAGCGGGTGTTCTCGGTCTTGCTCACGTTCACGAAGTCGGGCTGGCGCGTGTGCTCGTCGAGGATCACGTTCTCCAGCAGTGCGCCGAAGCGCTGACTGGCGGCGTAGATCTCGGGCTCGGCCTTCTCCGTCAGGTTCACGACCTTGGCGTAGCAGCCGCCCTCGAAGTTGAAGATGCCCGCGCTGGACCAGCCGTGCTCGTCGTCGCCGATGAGCCTGCGGTGGCCGTCCGCCGAGAGGGTGGTCTTGCCCGTACCCGAGAGCCCGAAGAACAGCGCGGTGGCGCCGCTCTCCGACTCGTTGGCCGAGCAGTGCATGGGGAACACGTCCACGTCCGGCAGGACCATGTTGAGGGCCGAGAAGATGCTCTTCTTGATCTCGCCGGCGTACTCGGTGTCGCCCACCAGCACTACCTTCTGCTCGAAGTCCATGGCCACAACGGTGCTGGAGCGGCAGCCGTGGCGTTCCGGGTCCGCCTTGAAGCTCGGCAGGTCCACCACCAGCCAGTTGGGCTGCTCGTGCGCCTCCTCCGCGTCCACGAACAGGTTGCGAGCGAAGAGCGAGTGCCAGGCGTACTCCGTGACCACCCGTACGCGCACGCGGTGCTCGGGGTCGGTGCCGGCGTTCACGTCCTGCACGTAGAGCTTCCGGCCCGCCAGGTGCGCTTCCATGTCGGCCCGCAAGCGTTCGAACGCCTCCGGATCAAGCGGCTGGTTGGTGCTGCCCCAGTCGACCTTGGTCTCGGTGGCGGCGTTGCGCACTATGAACTTGTCCTTGGGCGAGCGGCCGGTGAACTTGCCGGTGTCCACCACCAGCGCGCCGGAGGCGTCCAGAACGCCTTCGCCGTCCTGCAGGGCCCGCTCGACCAGCTTGGCCGGCACGAGGTTCAGCTGCAGCTGACCGGTGGAGAGGCGCAGAGCGTGCGAGTCGAGGTTCACCACCGCTGCCGCCTCCTGCCGTTACTCGTTGTCGCGTAGGGGAACACGCGGGACCCGGCCCGCCGTGGATTCTGGTTCATTCTTCTGCTCTGCTCCCATCGTTCCGAAGAGGTGCACCGTCCAGATATACCAACGTGGCGGTCCCCGACCCGCCGGTAACCCGGGCCGCTCGTACACCTTCGCACATAGTGGCTGGGCACCTTCCCACTAGAGGCCGGACGCCTCGCAGCGCCCTACCAGCGGATGGTGACGCCGAACTCCAGCTGGCTGCGCGCCGGGCCCACGGTGATGCCGGCCGCGATGCCCAGCCAGGGCGAGAACTGGTAACCCAGCACCGCACCGATCTCCGGCCGCGCCTGGCCCGGCACCCCGGCCGCCGGCAGGTCTATGCGGCCGATGATGTCCAGGTCCAGGGGTCCCAGCCCGTAGCGGAGCAGCACCTCGTTGGTGATGGAGAACTCGGGGTCCGCACCGTCGTAGGTGCCTATGCGGTAGGAGGCGAACAGCTCCGGGTTGAGGTAGCCACCCACCCGCAGCGAGACCCCGAAGGGCTGGGCGCCATCGTCGATCAGCGACGAGAGGGAGGTCGTGCGTATCTCGACCACGTCGAAGCCCAGCGCCTCGCGCAGCGCTGTCTCTAGACCCGACAGCACCAGCAGGTCCACGGCGGTATCGAGGGCGCCGCTGGCCACCGCCTCGCCCAGGCCGCCCGCGCCGATGAGGTCAGCGTTCAGCTCGAAGCGCCCCAGCGTCACGAGGGCCATGAGCTCGGCTTCCGTGAACGGTCTGGTGGCGCTACCGCCGGTGCCCTGCGAGCGCACCTCGATGATGGCGTTGGAGGTGAGCAAGGGCTCGATGTCGAAACGGAAGCCTCCGTCGTCCGTGGGCTCCACGGGGCCGAAGAACGCCAGCTGCACCTCGAAGGTGCCGCCCTCGCGCGGCGCCGCGAAGTCGACGTTTGGCGCGGCGGAAACCACGCGCTGCTTATCGAACTCGGCGTGCGCGGCCACGTCGAGCTCGGGGTAGACGCCGCGGTTGGGCGCGAAGGTGGCCACCGCGCGGTCGATGGTGAAGTCGCGCCCGCCGAAGCGGATGTTGCCGCGGATGGCCGACGCCGTGCCGGCCAGGCGGGGCTCGGCGCCCGTGCCGCTGAGCTGTAAGTCGAGCGCCGCCTCGAAGGAGCCGATGTTGGTGGTCAGCGTCACGCGGCCCGGCGCGCGGATGCTCAGATCGTCGAAGCGCAGCGCTTGCATGCCGCCCTGCCGCTGCGGGGCCGCGGCCTGCGGTGGCGGCGGTGTCTCCACGCTGGGGATGGCCTCGACCTCCGCCTCCTCCGGCGGCGCCTCGTCCGTCCGGTCATCCGTTCTGGCTTCGCGCCTGGCGGCAGGGTCGACGATGACCTCGTCTGCCACGATGTTGCCACTCAGCGCCACGCCGCCCTGCTCCTGCACGAGCTGGATGTCCGCGT
Organism: uncultured bacterium; assembly: GCA_964467885.1. Taxonomy (GTDB): domain Bacteria; phylum Deinococcota; class Deinococci; order Deinococcales; family Trueperaceae; genus JAAYYF01. The sequence goes on from CAYXUE010000009.1 coordinate 36,345, forward strand.
CGACCACCGCCTGGTCAACCAGCAGGCTGGGCAGCCGCATGGCTACGCCGCTACCCGTGGCGCGGATAGCCAGTGGCGCCAAAGTGCCCTCCACGGTGAGGGGCTGCTCGCCCATCCGCCCGACGAGCTCGACCGTGGGTGTGCCGTCCGGCTGCTGCTGGATGGCGCCCTGTATGTCCGTCATGCGCCCGAAGGTGCTCAGGTCGGCCGCGCCCGCGAACCTCAGGTTGGTGCTGCCGATGGCGAAGGGGTTGAGCGAGAGCAGTGCGTTGCCGGCCACGTCGAGGTTGCCCGTGATCGGCCTGAGACCCTCGACCTGCGACGCCACGCTGAGCGTCACGCCGTCCAGCTCCAGCTCCGTGTTCCGGAGCCGGTAGCTGGTGCCCGCCACGTCCACACGCAGGTCGGGGCTCAGCAGCTGGATGCTGGGGTCGCTGGCGTCGCCCAGCACGCTGAGGTCGAAACTGCCCACGGCGCCCACGCCCAGCCGCGCCAGCTGCGGCGCCAGGCCGAGCAGCGGCGTGAAGTCCGCTTCGGTGGCCTCCAGGCGGAAGTCGAAGTTCTCGCGCCTCAGCTCGCCCTCGGCGCGCCAGCTACCGAGGCCGGCGAACTCCGCGCGCTCGACCAGCAGGGCCTGCTGGTCGTAGGTCACCGTGACGTTGCCCAGGGTGGTGACGCCCATGCGCTCCAGCCGCACCTCCTCGGTGGCCAACCGCAGGTAGCCGTCACGTGGGGAGGCAAGGGGTCCGTCGAAGCGCATGACGCCGGTGAGGTCGGCGGTGAAGTCCGCCGGCCCGACCACGGCGGTGGACACCAGGGTGAGGGGGAAGCGCTCGAGGCGGAACATGCCGCTCAGGTTGCCCCTCGTGAGGCTGGCGCGGCCCAGGGCTCCGCGCAGCTGCGCCTCCAGGCTGATGTCGTCCGGGCGGCCGCTGAACGATAGTTGCAGAGGGGTGGTCAGGTCGGCCACGCCGATCTCCGGTGCCACCACCTGGCCGAAGAGGAAGCCGTCGCGCAGCTGCGCCGAGCCGGCCAGCTGCCCGTGCAGCTCGGGTACGTGCTCCTGCAGGAAGGGCACCTCCGAGAGCTCCAGGGCGCGCACCCGGGCTTCCAGCCGTCCGCCGCTGGGCGCCTCGGGCACCAGCGCAGCCGGGAGGAGGCCGCCGAGGCCCCAGGAGCCCGTGAGGATGGCGCTGCCGGCGGCGCCGTCCAGGGTGGCGTTGCCACCGATGCGCCCGTCGGCCACGCTGGCCTGCACGTTGACGCTCACCGGACCGAACTCGGGCGAGAGCAGCCGGATGCTGGAGACGCTGAGCGAGCCGGCGGGCCCCTCGGGCTGCAACCCCAGCCGGCCCTCGATGCGGCCTTCGCTGAGCTGCAGGTTGGCCGCCAGGGAGAGGATGGCGGTCCCGTCCGCGCCGTAGACCACGCTGAACTCGCCGTGCTGCCCCTGCGAAACCAGGCGCCACACTTCCCGGTCGTTGCTCAGCGTCCAAGGGAAGACGTAGCCGGTCTGGCGCTCGGCCACCGGCAGGTCGGTGCGCACGACGACCTGCCCCACCACGTCCGCCTCGGTCAGGCCCACGGTGCCCGTAGCGTCCAGGCGCACGCCGGCGAACTCCAGGCCGAAGCCGTTCAGTTCCAGGTACGGGCCGGTGGGGTCGAGCCGCAGACGGCCGTGGGCGTCCTCCCGCCCCTCGAGTTCCAGGCCGCCGGTGGAGACGCGCGTTACCAGGTCCAGCAGGTCGGTGGCCTGCAGCTGCCCCTCAGCACGCAGGCGGGGCAACCCAGCCAGAGTGAGCGCCAGTTCCGGCGCTGTGTCGGCGCCGCTCAGCTCTACCCGCGCGGGACCAACGGGCACGGAGAGCGTGCCGCTGGCCAGCAGTCGCGGTGGGTCCGCCGGCGTGGTGCCCGGGGCGCTAACCAGGCGCACGCTGGAGGTGGTAGCCCTTGCCGCGGCCGCCGCGCTGGTGGGCCTGACTCCCCCGAGGTCGAGGGTGCTCAAGGTGAGTTCGGTGCGGGGCAGCACGCTGCCCTGCATGCGTAGCGACTGCGCGAGCGGGGGGCCCGAGACCAGCTGATCCACCGTCACCCCGTCCATGCCGACGCTGGCGTTGCCGGTGATGGTCAGGCCGTTGACCGCGCTGGTGTTCAGCACCGCCGTGGGCAGCGCACCTACGCCCAGCAGGGTGATCTGTGCGGAGACGTCGAAGCCCGCCAGCGCGGCGCCCGTGAGGTCGCCGCTGCCGTTCCACTCGCCGGACGACGGGGAGCGTTCGCCGCTCACCAGCAGCTGGCCGCCGTAGACCTGTCCGGTGAGCTGGACCTCGGTGCCTTCCTCATGCGTGACCTGTAGCTCCAGCTGGACCTCCGGCAGTTGGGCGGAGGCGTCGAGCTGGCCGGTGGCGCCCTGGCCGGCCCCCGAGAGGCTGATGACCCCGGCCGCCGCGCCTTCACCCAACCGCACGTCCTGGGCGGCCACCGTCCACTCCATGGTGGCTGGGTCGAAGGTGGCGTGCAGATCGGCGCTCTCCAGCGTGATCGGTGCCCCTAGGGCGGCGGACTCGATGGTCATGGGCGCCAGCTGGAAGCCGCTCACCGTCAGGCCGCTGACCCCGCCCTGCAGCCAGGCGCCGGCGCGCGAGTCCACCGTCAGCTCGACCTGGCCCTCCAGGCCGCTGCTCAGGCCGTTCAGGTCGCCGGAAAGTTCCAGTGCGCTCAGGTCGCCATGCAGGCGGGCGGCCAGGCCCGCGAAGCGGCCAGCCCCGGTGATCACCAGGTCCGCGGGCGCCGCTCCGGGCGGCAGGTCCGTGGGCTCATCCGTGGGCTCATCCGTGCTTACCAGCAGCAACCCGTCGCCCACCCGCACCGTACCGGCGGCGCTGGTGGCGCCGTTGCCTATGTCGACCCGCAGGTCGGTGGCTAGCTGCCCGGTGCCGAGCGTGGACGTTAGGGCGTACTCGCGCCGTTGCGGCCGGGCCGTGGCGGTGAGGCCACCGCGCAGCTCGCCGTCGCCTACCAGTTGCGTGGCTATCACGGGGTCCGCCACCGTGCCGCCCACCGTGAGGTTGCCGCTCACGCTCCAGTCGAGCGCGCTGGTCCCCACGTTCAGCGCGGCCAGGTTGGCCACCACTGTGGAGGTGGAGAGGTCCGCCCCTGACCCCGCGCCGATGACCAGCGGGCCTCGCACCGTGCCCGTGAGCTGCACGTCGCCCAAGTCGAGGTCCGCCAGGTTCACCGCGGCGTCCAGCGCCAGGCGGTAGCGCGGTCCCGGCGTCGCGCCGTCGCCCAGAGTGGCCGTGCCCCTGCCCGTGACGGTGCTGCGCGGGGCCTCGAGCGCCACGCTTTCCACGGTGACCTGGGAACCGGCGTAACTGGCGGCCAGCGAGAGGCGCCCTTCCGGCAGCTGCGGCACCCAGGCGTCGAGCGCCAGTTCGTCCACGTGCAGCTCGGCGAATGCGCCCCTCTCGCTCAGCTCGCCGGCCAGGGTCAGGTGGGGGCCGGTGGCGCGCAAGCTGCCCACCCCATCCCTGTAGGCGTACTCGCCCTCAGCCGCGACCGCGCCTTGCACCGAGAGCGTGCCGCTGGCCACGGGCGAGGTCACTGTGCCGCCTACGGTGGCCTCGCTGGAGACCCTCACCGGCAGACCCAGGTCCGGGAGCAGGGCGCTGGCGGGTAGGTCCACCTCCAACCGGCCCGACAGGGCGGCCGTGCTCCAGGGCCCCGACTGCAGGCGCGCTTCCAGCCGCGCGCTGCCGTCCAGAGGTTCGCCGGTGGCCGTGAGGAGCAACGCGCCGTCGTCCGCGCGAGCGGAGACTCTCAGGTCCGGCAGTGCCGGCAGCCATGGCAGTTCCGCCGTGGCCTGCAGTTGGCCGAGCCAGCCGGCGTCCGCGGACCAGGCCAGCGCCGCGCCGGTCACCTGTGGCCGGAGAGCGGCTACCTGCTCGGCCACACCCGGCGGCAGCGCGGTGCCCGCGGCGGCCAGCAGCGCCCCCAGATCGTCGGCCGAGGCCTCCCCGACGAGCGCCAGCGTGCCGCCCTGGGCCAGCGAGGCCGTGGCTGTGAGGTCGCGCCAGCTCAACGTGGCTGCCGTGCCCAGTTCGCTGGCTGCGGTGGTGGCTGTCGTGCCGGCTGTCGTG
>CAYXUE010000009.1:40583-54018 GCA_964467885.1 uncultured bacterium
TCGCCGGCCTGGACCCCGGCCCCCCGGTCAGTTACCTGCAGGGCCACGCTGTCGGGCAGGCGGGGCGCGGTTAGCTCCCCGGTGATGCTCAGTTGCGGGGTCAGCTGACCGGCGGCCACGAGCGAGAGGCTACTTCCCGGTTCGCCGGGTTCCCCCACCAGCCCGTCTATGCTGGCCGCCAGTCCCTCCAGCCTCACCGCGCTGCCCTCGATCAGGACCAACCCCTCGGCCGTGCCGCCGAACCGCGCCAGGGTTCCCGCCGGTGCGTCGGCGGTGACGGTCACCTGGCGGGTGATCGGGGCGGCGGCGTCGGGCTCGGCGCCCGCGCCGGCGACCTCCAGGGTGCGGAGCTCGGCCCGCACCGTGGCGCCCACCGCTTCCAGCAGCAGACTGCCGGAGGTGAGGCCTTCGTCCACGGTGAGGTCGACCTCCACCGGCCTATCGGCCAGCACGCCGCTGAGGTAGGCGCTGCCGCCACCCGTCAGGTCGTCGGACCAGGCCAGGCTGCCCTCCAGTTGACCGGCGGGGCCACTCAGGGACAGGCGCAGGTCGTCCGGTGCGGAACCCGAGAGGCTCACGCTGTTGGCGCCGAACCGGCCCAGCAGGTCCACCGTGAGGGAGGCGCCCGGCGGCTGGGTGGTGACCGTCAGTTCGCCGGTGCCGCTCACGTCCAGATCCACGCCCAGCGCGGCGCCCAGAGGGCGCCAAGCCACCTCCGCTAGGTCCAGCCGCGCGCTCAGGTCCGCGCCGGCGCCGCTGAAGGGCGCGGTGGCCACGACTTCGACCGCGCCCGTGGCGCCCGTGGTGCCCGTGGGCTGGGCCACCAGCTGCACCTCGCCGCCGTACTCCAGTGCGGGTCCGGCCGTGCCGCTGGCCACGACCTGCAGCCCCAACGACCGTTCCGGCGTGGTGGCCCCCGGTGTGAGCTCCGCGCTGAGCGTGCCCCGCCACTCGCCCGCGGGCGAGAGGGTGGCGTGCGCCTCGACCTCCTCCCCGAGTGCTCCCAGCGCGGCCGCGGTGCCGGGCGGCAGGAGCTCCTGCAGGAGCCCTTTCGGGAGGGCCGCCTGCAGGGTGGCCCCGGTGCCGAGGCTGCCGCTCAGCTCGGCCACGGGTGGTGCGGCGGGCAGGCCGGGGGAGGCGACCGCGCCAGGGCCGTCGAACAGCTGCGCCTGAACGCTGGGATCCGCGAGGGTGCCGCCCACAGCCGCGCTGAGCGTGAGTTGCGTGCCCCGCACCAGGACGGGGACGCGCAGGCCACCGTTCAGAGCGCCACCCTGCAGCTCGATGTCGATGCTGGCAGCGTCGTCGGCGCCCCCGGCAGCTGAACTCCCCTCGGTGGGGCCAGGAGCGGTCCGCAGGGTGACCCGGCCGGTGCGCGGATCCACGCCCACGGCGGCCTGCAGCGCGGGCACCGTTACGGCGTCCGCAAGTGCCAACTCCACGCTCCGAACCGTGGCGCTTACCTCCTGGTTCCAGGCGAACTCCCCGCTGGCCACACCGCTGACCTCGAACCGGCCCGCCACGTCCGGGTTCGGGAGCAGCGGTCCGGAGGCGCTGAAGGTGGCGGCGCCGAGCGCGGTGCCGCTCAACTCCAGGTCGAGCGTGGAGAAGGCGCCTACCAGCCGCGCCTGGGCCTCCAGGAGCTGGTCCTCGGGAGCGGCCACGACGTGCGCCTCGAGATGGCCGCGCCAGCCGGCGCCGCCGTAGCTGAGCGAGCCGTTCAGCACTGCGCTCACGTCTTCGGGTAGGAAGCGGCTGACGTCGGTTGCGTCCGCCACCAGGGTGAGCCGGCCGTCCGTGCGCGGGTTGGCCGGGGTGCGGTCCACCTGGAGTCCGGCTCCCTCGATGTTGAGCTCGAAGGCGCCGCCGGTACCGCTGAAGGTGGCGCGCACGTCCTCGGCGGCCGCCTCGGGCAGGGGGCCGCCCAGGATGACGGACTCCGAGGTGGGGGAGAGGGTGAGCTGACCGGAGTAGGTGAAGCCCGAGAGAGCGTCCACGGTGGCCTCGGCGGTCACGCGGCCCCGCGGTTGGAAGTCGGCCGGCAGGACGGCCGCCAGGTCTTCCAACGCGGCGTCCAATGTGACCTGCAGGTCGCCCAACGTGCCGCCGGCGCTGGCCAGTGCCGCGCCGCCTGCCGCGGGCGCTAGCTCCGCGCCCAGCGGCAGCGCGTCCACGCGGTTCTCTGCCACCTCCGCGCCCGGTGCCTCCCCGGGCCAGGCGGTCAGGCGGTACTCCTGGCCGCCGTACGTGACGGGCGCGGCGAGGGAGCCGGAGGCGCGCACGAGGCCGTCCTGGAAGGCGAGTTCGAGAACCTGGTCGGCAGCCTCCACGTAGCCGGAGGTGGTGGCCCAATCGAACTCCAGCGACCAGGGCACGGGTCCCACGCTGGCGGGACCGAGCGAGTAGGCGGCCACCTCACCGGCCCCTCGCACGCCGCGGGCGTCCACGGTCAGGTTCCTCAGCGGCCCCAGGTCAACGAGGAGGGCGGGCGCCCCGGCGGCGTCCGAGCCGAAGGCGTCGGTTAGCGCCTGTATGAGGGGTTGATCTATGGTGCCCTCGCCCTCCAGCGGCACGCCGCCCAGCTCGCTCTGCAGCCTGACGTTCAGCTCCGGGCCCGCACCCACCAGCAGCAGGTGCGCCTCCACGGGCGCGTCCAGGCGCACCGCGGCCGTGCCCCCGTAACCGGCCTGCTGCGTGAACTGCAGATCACCGGAGTAGTCGGCCTGAATTCCGGTTACACCCAGCTCCGCCAGCAACGGGTCGAGGGGGCTACCGCCTGACAGGCGCCACGTCTCCTGGGCGGGCAGGTAGGTCACCTCCAGAGCGGACCCAGCCCCTGCAGCCGGGCCGAGTTCGGCCTGCACGCTCACGTCGGGTTGGCTCCAGTCCACCGTGCCCGTCACCGGAAGCTGGCCGATGGCTCCCTGCAGCTGCAGTTGGCGCTCCTCCTGCATCAGGGAGCCCGAGAGCTCCGCGCCGTTCACCAGCCTCAGGCCCGCCAGGTTGCTGCCGGGTTCGAGGCTGGCTTCGATCTGCAGCTCTCCGTCGGCGCGCGGCTGCAGGAAGCCGGAGACGAAGGCCGGCCTGCCTGCGCTGGTGAGGTACACGGGCAATCCCTCAAGAGTAACGAGGAAGGGCGCCGTCCCGGAGTCGAGGGCGAACTGCGCGCTACCGTCCGGGGTCGATGCGGCGAGGCTCCAAGTGGTGACGGCTGCTGAGGCGGGCGGAGCCGTGCCCGGTTCTTCGGCGGCCTCGGGTACCACCTGCGGCGCCGCCGTGGCGAGTTCGAAGCGGCCGGTTACCTCCTCCAGGCCGTAGGTGACCGAGCCGGTGCGCGCCTGCTCCACGTTCGAGTGCACGGTCACGAGCAGGCGCCCGTCCGCGAAGCTCAGGTTGCCGGTGGTTCCGGCCAGGGTGGCGCTGACGGGGGACTGGCGGGGGGCGCCGGGCGCCGTGCTGTCGGAATCCGCCGTTTCCGGATCCGCACCTGGGGCACCTGCATCCTCGGCGTCGGCACGTCCGCGCTCGGCGGGTACGGAACCGCTGGCGCCTCCTACCCGTAGCGTGAGCGGATCGACGCTCAGGTCCAGCTGCGCGTTCAGCGGCGCGAGGTCCACGCGGCCGCTCAGGTTCACCGGACCGAAGCGCCCCTGCACGCCCGTGACGACGCCGTCCCGCAGCCGGCCGGTGGCGCTGCCGCGCACGTCCAGCGGGTCGCTCAGCGCCAGGGCTCCACCCGGTCGGAGAGCGGCCACGTCCAGCATGAGCGGGCGCTCGTTCTCCACCGTGCCCGTGAGCTGCAGGTCGTCCAGCGTGCCCTGGGCGGTGAGACCCAAGCGCAACGGCCGCTCGAGGATCGGCAAGGCCAGGTCCGCCACGGAGACGCCCGCCTCCAGGCGCTGGTCGGCGTATACCACCGCGCCCGTGGCGCTGATCGGCGGTGCGCCGTCGGCTCCCGCTTCCGCAGCTTGCGCCACGAAGAACGCCTGGAGGCCGTCGGCATCCAAGCGCCCATCCACGTCGAGGGTGGCGGCGTAGTCGGCCAGCGCCCCGGACCACCTGGCACTCAGCGTGCCGACGGGGGAGTCGCCCAGCTCCACCGCGCCCCGCAGCTCCTCGATCAGCCCCCCGGGCGCCACCCCCGCCACCTCCAGCGGACCAAGGTCCAGGTTCACGCCCTGCACCTCCAGGCGCTGGCCCCGCGCGCTTGGGCCGATGCTGGCGGTCAGGTTGCCACCGGCGATCAGCGAATCCAGGGTGGCGCGCACGGGCCCCGCGACCTGCAGGTTGAGCGAGGCGTCCAGCTGGTCGAGGGGCAGGCCCGCCACCTCCCCACTGCCCGACAGGCTGGCCCTGATGGTGGGTTGCTGCCAGCCGGTCACCTCGGCGGTCACGGAGGCCTGGCCCGAGGCGCCGATGGCGTTGTCGCCGAGATCCACCAGCTCCTCGAGCAGATCGGCGGCTGCCGCCAAGTCGGGCGAGGCGGTGCCCGTGGCGCTGTAGTTCCTGCCCGTGATGTTGACGGTGCCTTCGGCGCTGACCGGGCCGCCCAGGCTCCGCCCGGCTAGCGAGGCGGTGACCATCGGGTAACGAAGTCGGGCGGTGCCGCCGATGTCGGTGATCTCCACACCGGACTGGTCTATGCGGCCGCCGCCTATGCGCAGGTCGGCGTTCAGCTGCCCGCGGCGGTAGGAGATGGGCCCGCTGAACGTGCCGCCGGTGGCGCCCGCCCACCAGGAGCGCGCCACGCTCACGTCGCCGCGCGTGACCTGGCCGGCGAACTCGAAACCCGGCACACTCAGCCGCCCCTCGGCGCTGACGGCGCCGTGCTCGGTGGCGACGGTGCCGCCCAGCAGGAGGGCGCCCTGGTCGGGCACCACGCTGAGGTCGGAGAGGGTGGCGTCAGGCAGAGCGAAGGGCGCGTTGGCCGACGACAGCTGCACGTCCTGCAGGTCGACCTCACGCAGCACCACCCGTACCGGCAGTCCACCGCCGCCACGGCCGTCGTCCACGGCTTCCGCCAGCAGATCCTCCAGTCCCGTGAGGTCGACGTCACCCGAAACACCCCGTGCGGCCACGCTGAGCGGCAACTCGCCACCCAGCAGCGAGGGCAGGTGGTAGCGCAGCTCCAGCCGCTCGAGTTGCACGTCGGCGCCGTGACCGCTGACGGCCACGTCCTGCAGCTCCACGCGGCGCCAGGCGTTGCCGTCCGAGCGGCCGTAGGCCACCTGGAAGCCGGCGTCCTCCACCATGCCCAGGGCGCGGGAGAGTATCGCGTCCCGGATGGCGGGCACGCCGGGACCTAGGAAGATGGTCCCGAGCAGCAGGGCTATGAGGGCGGAGGTTAGTAGTACGCGGCGAGACATTCAGGTTCGCTGGGGGCCCGTTCCTGACAGACGGCTGGTGCTGGGGTCATCGGGGCGGCGGCTTGCGGCAGGAACCCCGTTCCCTACGCGCTTCACGTGGCGGCAAGCCTACCACGGACGCATGAGAACTCCACGGTCCGGGCGCCCTTTCCGCGGTCTGCAGTAGCATGGCCACTTGATGACAGAGACCTCCGCCGATCACCAGCGTTTCCGGTTCACCGCCATCGTCTCCGGCCACGTGCAAGGCGTGGGTTACCGCGCCTTCGTCAAGAGCCACGCCAGCGACCTGGGGGTGGCCGGCACGGTGGAGAACCTGGCTGACGGCCGCGTGGAGGTGGTGGCCGAAGGCTTCCGGCCCGACCTCGAGGTGCTGCTGGTGCGCATGAGGAACGGCACCGCGCATTCCGAAGTTGAGGGGCTGGACGTGCAGTGGGGCGAACCGAGCGGACTGCAGGGTTTCCATGTCTACTGAGGCGGGCGAGCGCATGCATGGTGGCAACGAGCGCCGGGGCGAGCCGGGGACCGGCGAGCTTCTTCCCGTAGAGCGACTCCTGGAGCTGACCCCCCAGCCGCTCACCGCCGCGGAGTTGGCGCACGTGCCCGGCGTGCTGGGCAACATCGGCCGCGAACGGGCCGCGGACTACGCCACCTCGACCCTGGCCCAGGACCCCGCGGCCGTCACCGAGGCTCGCCGGGCCGCGGCCCAGCGCCCCTCGTTCCAGGAGGGACTAGAGCGGGCTACAGCCCAGGCGCGGTCGGCTCAACTGCGGATGCAGCTGGCGGTCATCGCCGAGGTCAAGCGGGCCAGCCCCTCGCAGGGCCCCATAGCCGAGGTAGAGCCGGTGCAGGCGGCCGGGGCTTACCAGGCGGGAGGAGCCGCCGCGCTCAGCGTGCTGACCGAGCCGCGGCACTTCGGCGGCCAGCTGGAGCACCTGCAGGAAGTAGCGCAGGCGGTGCAGCTGCCGCTACTGCGCAAGGAGTTCACGGTTCACCCGGCGCAGGTCGTGGAGGCAGCTGCAAGAGGTGCCAGCGCGGTGCTGCTGATAGTGGCGCTGCTCGGGGAGCGGACCGCGCAGTACCTGCGGTACGCCGAGACGCTGGGGCTGGGTGCGTTGGTGGAGGTGCACGACGACGCTGAGCTGGACACGGCTCTGGCGGCGGGCGCCACGCTGCTGGGCGTCAACAACCGCGACCTCCGCAGCCTGGAGATCGACCTGGACACCGCCCCTCGGCTCATCCAGCGCGCCCGCAGTGCCGGGTTCGGTGGTGTGGCCGTGGCCGAGTCCGGTTACCGGATGGCGGCGGAGCTGACGGACCTGCACGGTCTGGCAGATGCGGTACTGGTGGGCACGAGCCTGGTAGGCAGCGGCGATCTGACACGCGCCCTGCGCCAGCTGCGCGGCGCCGACTGAAGCGGAACCAACACACATCCCGCCGTACCGGGCGCGCTTATACTCTCCGGCATGCCATCCGGATCCAACCCTGAAGGTAGTCCGTTCGACGTAACACTGCCGAACGGACTACGTGTTCTGTACGAGCCCATGCCCTGGTTGCCCACGCTCAGCCTAACGCTGCTCATGCCTTTCGGTTCGGCCACCGACCCCAGCGGCGCCGAGGGCGCCGCCACCGTCCTGCACGAGTGGATGCAGCGCGGGGCCGGCGACCTCTCCTCGCGCCAACTGTCGGACGCCTTCGAGGACCTGGGCGTCAGGCGGGGCGGCAACGCCGGCCGCGAGACGAGCAGCCTGGCCGCGGGCTTCCTGGCAGCCGACGCCGACAAGGCCCTGCCGCTACTGGCGGACATAGTGATGAAGCCGCGCTTCGACGAGGCGGAGTTCGCCCCTTCCGTCGAACTGGCGCAGGAGGAGCTGCGCTCCCTGGAGGACGCCCCTACGCAGCGGCTGTTCGAGGCGCTGACGGCGCACTTCCTGGCCAGCCCGCAGCGCCGCTCCTCGCTCGGTACGCCCGAGGGTCTCGAGGCGCTGACGCCCGCAGGTGTACGCCAGGACGCTGCCGAGCGGGTGGGTCCGGAGGGCTCCATCCTGGCGCTGGCGGGCGGCTCCAGCTGGGAGGAGCTCCAGCCGGTCATCGGCGCCACCTTCGGCCACTGGCAGGGCGGCAGCAAGCCGGTGCCGGCGCCGCAGTTGGCGCCGCAGGGCGTGCACCACGTGCCGGCCGAGACCAGCCAGGTGCAGGTGGGCCTGGCCTACCCCAGCGCCATGGTGGGCACCGAGGAGGGCTACCTCTACAGCCTGGCCCTCAACGTGCTCTCGGGCAGCATGGGAGCACGGCTCTTCACCGAGGTCCGCGAGAAGCGCGGGCTGGTCTACTCGGTCAGCGCCTTCAGCCGTGCGCTGAAGGGCCTCGGTTACACCCTGGGCTACGCCGGCACCACCACGGAGCGGGCGGCCGAGACGCTGGAGGTGTTCCTCGCCGAGCTGGACCGCCTGGCCGAGGGGGTTACGGCCGACGAGCTGGAGCGCTCCCGTACCGGCCTTCTCTCCAGCGTGGTCATGCGCGGCGAGTCCAGCGGCGCCACCGCCGGCCGGTTGGCCTCGGACGCCTACTTCCTGGGCCGCGCCCGCACGCTGGCCGAGGTGAGCGGCAAGATCGAGTCCGCCACCCTGCAGCAAGTGAACGACTACCTGGCAGCCAACCCCATCCCCACCCCCACCATCGTGACGCTGGGGCAGATGCCCGAGGGCGGGCTGGGCGCCATGGAAGCCGCCACCGAGGAACGAGCATGAGCAGCGAACTACGTTTCGACAGGACGGTGCTGGCCAACGGTCTCACCATCATCGGCGAGCACAACCCCCGGGCGGTCAGCACCGCCGTTGGGTACATGGTGCAAGCCGGCGCGCGCGACGAGACGCCCGACATGGCGGGCGTGAGCCACTTCCTGGAGCACATGCTGTTCAAGGGCAACGAGCGGCTGAGCGCGGACGACATAAACCGCACCTTCGACGAGCTGGGCGCCGACTACAACGCCTACACCAGCGAGGAGCGCACCGTCTACTACGGCGCCGTGCCGGCCGACCGGGCGGGCCAGCTGCTCGACCTGCTTACGGAGCTCATGCAGCCCAGCTTGCGGCAGGAAGACTTCGACATGGAGAAGAAGGTGATCCTGGAAGAGATCGCCATGTACCAAGATCGCCCCTCGCAGCGCTTGTTCGAGCTGGCCAACCAGCGGTACTGGAACGGCCACCCGCTGGGCAACAGCGTGCTGGGCAGCAACGAGAGCGTGGGCGGCCTGCAGCGCGACACCATGTGGAACTACTTCCAGGAGCGTTACTCGCCCAGCAACATCTGCCTTGTGTTGGCAGGCAACTACGACTGGGACGACCTGGTCGCGCGGGCCACCGAGGCCACCGCCCGCTGGCAGGACCGCCAGGTGACGCGCGCCAAACCCGAAGCCACACCGGCCTCAGGCGTCGAGAAACTGGTGGACGCCAACCTCACGCGCATGCACACGGCGTTCTACGCGCCCGGCCTGCCGGTGGAGCACGAGCAGCTCTTCGCGCCCAGCATCCTGGCCAGCGCCCTGGGCGACGGCAGCGGCAGTCGCCTCTACTGGGAGCTGGTGGACAAGGGCCTGACCGACAACGCCTTCCTGGCTCACGAGGCGCAGGAGGGCGCCGGCGCCTTCGTTGGTTACGTCACGGCGGCGCCCGACAGGGCGGAGGAGGTGCTGGGGCGCTTCAAGGAGGTGCTGCAGCAGGCGCAGACGCAGGGCGTCACCCAGGAGGAGTGGCGCCGCGCGCAGCGCAAGATGGCCACGGGCCTCACCTTCCGGGCGGAGACGCCGCTGGGGCGCCTCATGTCGTTCGGCACCTACTACCAGACGCTGGGTGTGTACATGAGCGTGAACGAGATGGTGGAGAAGCTCATGAGCACGCCGCTGGAGGCGGGCCAGGAGATCCTCGCCGGTCGTCCGTTCGACGAGCCGTTCGTCATGACGCTCGGACCAGCCTGACAGTGTGCAGGTGACTGGGAACAGGCGCCGGGCCAGGCGCCTCGGCAGCATTAAGCCGAAGGTAACCACGGGTGGGCTCTTCTCATGGGGGCGCCGTTACACTCGCTCCATGCCCGCAAGTACCAGCCGTACCTCGCGCCCCGGCCGCGCCCTTAGGCGTGCCCTGCTGCTGGTGGCGCTTCTGGCGTTCGCCTTAGCGCACGCCGCCCAGCCGTTCGCCGCCCTGACCGTCACGCCCACGGGCCGGCAGCATTTCGACATAGCCACCGGCATCACGCAGCTGCCGGACGGCGGCGTGATCACGGACCAGGCCACCGGCGTGGAGCTGCACGCCGAGTACGTGGAGTACCTGGCCGGGGCGTTCGTGACCGCCAAGGGCGCCAGCGTGCAGGGCGAGTTCGGCGTGGTGAGGGCCGAGGCGCTGCACATAGACCTGGAGACGGGCGTGCTGAACGCCACCGGCGCCCTCTCGCTGGAGCGCGACGGGCTGAGCATCAGCGCCGGCAGCCTGGTGTACTACGCCGACCGGCAGGTGGCGGTGTTCGACGGCGGGGTGGAGGCCACCGGTCCCGAGTTCGAAGCGGACCGGCTGTACCTCGACGCCGTGTCGGGCGACGTGCTGCTGGTGGGCCGCTACATGTTCCAGGACACGCTGTTCACCATGACCTCGCCCGAGGCGGGCGGCCAGCTGGAACTGCGCATGGTGCTGCGCGACGGTGAACCTACCTACGACGCCGCCACCGAGGTCAGCCGCCAGCTGCTGCAGCGCTTCGAGGGCCTGCTCTGACCAACTGAGCCTCCGATCGACTGAGCCTTTGCGCCAGCCCCACGCCGCCCACGGTTAGGGCCAGCAACGGAGTTCTCAGCGTGGGGCACCTCGTTAGGGTCATGATGTACCGGTGCGATCCGGCCGCGTAGTCCTCCTCACCCTCGTGCTGGCGTTAGCCGCCAGCGCGGCGGCGCAGTGCGCGGTGGGCCCCAACACGGCCTCGGTGACGCTGCCGGACTTCCTGGCCGTCTACTACTCCCAGTTCCGCTCGCTCAGCGCCGAGGACGCGGCGGAGTTCTACGGCGGCGTCTGCGTGACGGCCGTGGGCGGCGAGTGGACGGTCACGGCCGAGCAGGTGCGCATCGAGGGGCTGAGTGGTGACATCCGGCTGGAGGCGCCCTCACCCACGCTCTTCATGGAGCAGTGGCGCATGACGGGCGACCTGCTTAGGGCCAGCACCGCGGGACTCACCTTGCAGAACGCCAAGGTCACGGGTCCGGAGATGGCGGGCTCCGCCGCCGACCTGCGTGTGGACCTGATGACCGGCAACATGACGCTGAACGGCCTGCGTCTGGAGGGCAGCGCACTGGCGCTACGGGGCGACCTGGCCGTGCTGGAGGGCGACTCGCTGCGGGTCGAGGGGGCGGGGCTGACCACCTGCATCGGCATGGAGGTGGCGCCCTATGAGGTGCTGGGCGACGTGGCGCGCGTGAACCTCACCAGCCAGGCGGTGTCTATAAGCGGCGGCTCGTTGCGCGTGGGTAGCCTGAGGGTGCCGCTTCGCGAGGAGTTCGAGGTGAACGACGACACCCTGGCCGACGTGGAGTTGCCGGTGAAGGTGGCTTTCCACTCGGGCGGGCCGCAGCGCCGCGGCGCCGGCCTGGACGTGCGCATAGTGGGCATCCCCGCTGCCCCCAGCGTGGACCTGGTGCTGGGCGGCACGGGGCTGGATGCCGATCATGCCGCCGGCGCCGTGGTGCTGCTGGAGGTGGAGGCCGAGCAGCCGGAGCACGAGGGCAGCAGCCGTGTCAGCGCGGTGACGGGGCTCGAGGCCGGCGCCGCCTTCGCGGACGTAGCGATAAGTAAGACGCTGGCTCCGGGGCTGGAGTTCGAGGTCGGCATACGTAGCGGCGCGGCGCCCGCGCGGCAGGCGCTGCACGAGGGGCGTGTGGAGCTGTCCGCGGCGCGGTCGCTGCCGCTGTTCGGGGCGGACTCCGGCTTGCGGACGGCCTTGAGCGCCCGCACCTTCGCTGCCGTGACGGCGGTGACGGCCGCCGCGCAGCAGCCCGAACCGCAGGTCATGGGCCCGCGTCTGGGCGTGGCCGCCGGCGCCACCACCACCTGGCGCGCCACCAGCGTGAGCAGCTTCACCCTGGTGAGCAGCGGGGAGGCCACCTACTACCCGTTGACCGTGGGCACCAACGCCGCGGCCAGCGACCCCACGCTGCAGTGGGGCGTGCGCCTGGCGCCCAGCTGGCGCTACGCCAACGGGCCCATAACCATCTCCCTCAGTTACGACGCGCGCTTCACCAACGCTGCCTCGCCCTTCGGCACCTTCGTCGACCGACTGACGCCGCTGCAGCGCCTAACCGGCAGCCTGCGGGTAGCGGGGGAGATAGCCGCCACGGAGAACGGTGTCTGGCACGGCGCCTTCGGGGTAACCACGCAGTACGACCCTTTCCTCACCACCAGCCTGCCCGGCCTCAAGCGCCTGCTACTGGACGCATCCGTGACCTACGGCGAGGAGCCGTGGAGCTTCACCGTGGGTGCCCGCTCCGAGCTGTCCGGGCTCCTGACGCCGGTGGGGCGCGACCCCTTCGTCGAGCTGTCGCTGGGGGCGGAGCGCAGAGGCTGGCCCGTGCTGAACCCGCAGGCCGAGGAGCCCAACGTGCCGCACGGCACACTTGAGCTGGGCCTGCTGGCCAACTACTCGCTAGAAGCAGGCAGCGAGGGCCTGTCAGCCCTCGAGCTGAGCGCGGCCGTTCCGCTGGCCTTCGACGCGCTGGAGCTGCGCCCCTACCTGGCGTTCGACTTCGCGCCCACCCTCCTCGCCGGCGACTGGCCCTGGTGGAGCGGCTACGGGCTGGACGCCACCTTCATCACCTGCTGCGGCTCGCTGACCATCGGCGTGATCAACGACCGGGGTGCCTGGGGCGCCGGGATAGGCGTGGACCTGGAGCGGAGACCGCGCTAGGTCTGCCGTCATGGGGGCCGGCGACCTGAAGGTGGCGCCCCTGACCGGCGCGGCGGGTATCATGCCCGGCGACCGATGAGGAAGCCCTTCCGCATAATCGACCGTTACCTGCTGCGCGAGAGCCTGCCGCCGCTGCTCTTCGGCCTGCTGCTGTACGCCAGCCTGGCGGTGGTGAGCGTCACCATCCCGCGCATGCAGTGGATCGTGGGCACGCCCGTGCTGCCGCTGCTGGGTTGGCTGGCCATGCAGCTGCCGCAGGCAATGGTGCAGACTTTCCCCATCGCTCTGGTGCTGGCGGTTCTGCTGGCGTTCGGGCGCCTGGCCACCGACAACGAACTCACCGCCCTGCAGGCCGGCGGCGTGCCGCTGAGGCGCACCACCACCGCCTTCGTGGGGCTGGGGGTAGCGGCCACCGTCATCGTGCTGCTGATAAACCAGTTCGTGCTGCCCTTCACCAACTCGCAGACCACCAACATCTACTGGCAACTGACCGCCGGGCAGACCGGTCTGTTCAGGCTGGCGCGGCAGGCGCTGCCGGTGGACGACTTCACGCTCAACTTCCAGCGCGCCGAGCAGCGGGGCGAGGTCATGTCCGAGGTGCGCATAGAGCGCTGGGACGGCGACGTACTGACGCTCCTCCGCGCCGACAAGGCGCACTTCGAAGGCCCCGACCTGGTGCTGACCGGTTACCGCATGGACCAGCTGGATCTTGCCGCGCTGGACGCCGCGGGTGAAGACCCAGCGGCGGTGCTTGGCCGGCTGGTGCGGCTGCGCAACGTGCCGGCCGACCCGGAGGCCAGCCTGACCATCACCACCTCCACGGATCTGGAGGAGCTGGTGACGCGCTACGGCCAGGGCGGCTTCGAGGACGCCCGCTCCATCACCGAGCTCTATCAGGACAGTCAGCGGGAGAGCCTCTCGGCCGACGATCGGCGCCAGACGCGGGTGCTGTTCCACCGCAAGCTGGCCGAGCCCTTCACCAACCTGGCGCTGCTGCTGGTGGCCGTGCCCCTCAGCCTCAAGTACGCCCGCACGCGCGGGGTGGCGTTCGGCATGAGCCTGGTGGTGACCCTGGTGTGGTACCTCTTCTACACCTTCGGGCAGATGTTCGCGCAGTCGGGGCAGCTGCCCGT
>CAYXUE010000010.1:0-41587 GCA_964467885.1 uncultured bacterium
TCAGGCTTTCGCCCATTGTGGAAGATTCCTAACTGCTGCCTCCCGTAGGAGTGGGGCCCGTATCTCAGTGCCCCTGTGGCCGATCGCCCTCTCAGGCCGGCTATCCGTCGTCGCCTTGGTAGGCCATTACCCTACCAACTAGCTGATGGACCGCGGGCCCATCCCGAAGCGATAAATCTTTACTCACACCACAAGAGGTGGGAGCACATGCGGAATTAGCAGAGGTTTCCCCCTGTTATGCCGCACTTCGGGGCAGGTCACCCACGTGTTACTCACCCGTTCGCCACTAAGTCACCAGTTGCGTCACCCCGAAGGGATCAGCAAAAGGTGCTTCGTTCGACTTGCATGTCTAAGGCACACCGCCAGCGTTCATCCTGAGCCAGGATCAAACTCTCCAAGACAATGTCAGATTGAGGTTCTGACGGACCGTAATTTCACTGGAAGTCATCGACAGGTAAATTCTGCAACCAGGTTTTCAAGGATCTCCGCGCCCTGAGGCGCGAATACCTATTATGCCAGGCCTTAGAACCTTCTGTCAACCCCTGCCTTCCGTTCGGCTTCAGCGTGCTCCGAAGAGCCCGCATCCGTCCTCCCCGGAAGGCCCCTGCTGAGCAGGAGTGTTCATTGGGTAAAGGAATTTTGACAGGTAATTTCTGCAACCAGGTTTTCAAGGATCTCGGCCTGCCGCCCTCTCGGGCCTTCTGCAGGCGCAAAAGAAATAGTAGTCCACCGAAGCAGGACATGTCAAGCCCCCCTGAACTTCCTGCTACGACCAGGCTGCCCCACGGGCCATCGCTGCAGGCACCGGCCCCGCTGCAGGCGGTACGCTGACGAGCATGAAGCGAGACGAACTCGTAGCCTGGCTAGATCGGTACCTCGACATAGACACGTACAGGGCGGACCCCTCCATGAACGGCCTGCAGGTGGCGGGCGCGGAGGAGGTGACCAAGGTGGCGGTGGCGGTCGACGCCAGCCTCAACACCTTCCAGCAGGCTGCCTCCAACGGAGCGGACATGCTCATCGTGCATCACGGACTGTTCTGGGGGCAGCCCCTGGCCATCACCGGCATGCACAGGGAGCGGGTCAAGTACCTGCTCGACCGCGATCTGTCCCTGTACGCGGCGCACATCCCACTGGACGCTCACCGGGAGGTAGGCAACAACTGGGGGCTGGCGCCCATCCTCGGACTCAAGGAACTGGAGCCGTTCGGCGAGTTCCGGGGTCAGCCCATCGGCGTGAAGGGCGTCTTCCCCGAGCCGCTGTCCATCCGCCAGCTGGCGGAGAACATCGAGAAGCAGCTGGGCGAGCAGGTGATGGTGCATGCGGGCGGACCGAGCCTGGTCCGCAACCTGGGGATAGTCAGCGGCGGCGCGGCCTGGGACGTGGTCACGGCGGCCGAACAGGGGCTGGACGCTTTCCTCACGGGCGAGCCCAAGCACGAGGTGTTCCACCACCCGTACGAGATGGGCATCAACGCCATCTACGCGGGGCACTACATGACGGAGACCGTGGGCGTGACGCTGCTGGCAAGCAAACTGGAGGACGAGTTCGGCCTTAGCACCGAGTTCATCCTGCTCCCCACCGGCCTCTGATGGGCGAACCGACGGCCACGGCGCGCGGCCGCTTCCTGGTGTTCGAGGGCCCCGAAGGGGCCGGCAAGTCCACCCAGATCCTGAGGCTCAAGCAGCGCTTGGAGGCGAGCGGGCGGCGCCCGCTGCTGACGCGTGAGCCGGGCGGCACGCCGGCAGGCGAGGCGATGCGGAGCGTGCTGCTCGACCCCTCCCTGCAGATCGCGCCCCTGGCGGAGTTCCTCCTCTACTCGGCCGCACGGGCCCAGCACGTGCAGGAGGTCATAGCTCCCGCACTGGCCCGGGGGCAGGACGTGATAAGCGACCGTTTCACCGGCGCCAGCGTGGCCTACCAGGGCTACGGCCGCGGCCTCGACCTGGGCCTCATCCGCCAGCTGAACGCCACGGCCACCGGCGGCCTTAAGCCGGACCGCACCCTGCTGCTCGACCTGGAGCCGAGCCGCGGCCTGGAGCGCGTGGCCGCCCGCGCGGCGCAGGACCGCCTCGAGGCGGCCGGACTCGACTTCCACCTGCGCACCCGGGACGGCTTCCTGGAACAGGCCCGTAGCGACGACACCTGGGTGGTGATAGCCGCGGACGCCGACGAAGACACGGTGGCCGCCGCCGTGTGGCGCGCGGTCGAGGACCTCCTGGACCCCGCACCCACCGGTGGGGCGGGGGCACCCAGCGCCGACGGGCAGGCGCCGGGAGGCGCAGGCAACGGCAGGGGCGCCCCATGAAGCGCCGTGGCGGACGGGCGCGGTCCAGCGGCGCCCTTGGACGGATGGGATTGGCGCTGGCCGCCACACTGGCGCTGACGTTCAGCCTCACGGCCTGCGGCCAGGCTCCTGTAGAGCGGCTCGGGGTAACCGTCCTGGGCCAGCACCCGCACGATCACCTGGCCTTCACCCAGGGACTCCTGCTGCACGGCGGCTACCTTTACGAGAGCACCGGGCTCGTCGGCCGATCCTCCCTGCGCGAGGTCGACCGGGCCACGGGCGAGGTCCTGCGGTACAGAGCCGTGCCGCCGCCGCACTTCGCCGAGGGGCTCGAGCTCGTGGGCGAGGAGCTGCTACAGCTCACCTGGCAGACCGGCGTCCTCTTCCGCTACGACCTGACGACGTTCGAGCTGACCTCCGAGCAACGCTACGAAGGCGAGGGCTGGGGGCTCTGCTACGACGGCTCCTCACTGTGGATGACCGACGGCAGCGCCACGCTCTACGAGCGCCAGCCCGAGACCTTCGAGGTGCTCTCCAGCGTTCAGGTACTACTCGACGGCAAGCCGCTGCCGAGGCTGAACGAGCTGGAGTGCGTGGACGGCAAGGTCTACGCCAACGTGTGGCTGACGGACGAGATAGTACGCATAGATCCCGGAACGGGCCGCGTGGAGGCGCTGATAGACGCGTCCGCCCTGCGGGAGTTGGTGGGCATCCACAACCGCGACGCCGTGCTGAACGGCATCGCCTACGACGCGGAGCGCGAGGTCTTCCTGGTCACGGGCAAACTGTGGCCAGCGTTGTTCGAAGTTCGTTTCGATTAGGTAGGCGGGCGCCACGGGCCGCTAGGAAGCGGCTCCGGGCTCTGCTTCAGGAGCCCGCGCCTTCCGCGCCTGCGCTAGCGGTCGCCGCACCGCTGTCGCTGGAGCCCGCACCTTCGGAACCGGCGGCCGCGGACTTGCCCGCACCGGAGGAGGTCCGGGAGTCGTTGACGTAGAAGCCGGAGCCCTTGAACGCGATGCCCACGGGCTGGACGAGCCGCTTGACCGGATCGCCGGTCTCGGGGTGCACCGTCAGGGCGTCCTCCGTGATCCTCTGCTGGATCTCGAAGGTCTCGCCGGTAACGAGGTTCTTGTAGACGTAGATAGGCATCTGTCCTCCAGCGCCCGACCGGGAGCGGTCGAGCGGTGCCGGGAACGGTACTTGCCGCGAGGCGCGGCGCCACGCCGCACCGCAGCGCGGACCGGCACCAGGTAGAGAAGATACCACCCTTGGTACTCTTCTCCCATGTCGCAGGCTGCAACCAGCAGTACCACTCACACGAACGAAGGAGGCCGGGCGGGACCGGAACGCGTAGCGGTGCTCGGCGCGGGAGCGTGGGGCACCGTGGTGGCTTCCTTGATCGCGCGGAACGGTCACACCGTGAGGCTGTGGTCGCATAGGCGCCAGTTGGCCGAGAAGATAGCCGCCGATGGGCGTAACGCCGAGTACGCCCCGGAGCTCCAGCTCCCGAGCAACCTGACCGCCACCCACGACCTGCAGCAGGCTGTGGCCGACGTGGACCTGGCCTTCGTGGTGGTCCCCACGCCCGCCGTACGCTCGCTCAGCGAGCAGTTGGCCGAGCTTGGTTACGCGGGCGGCCTCGTCAGCTGCTCCAAGGGGCTCGAGGTCGGCAGCCTCGACCGCATCAGCCAGGTGGCGGCGGACGCCCTGCCCCAGGCGCCTTTCGCCGTGCTGTCGGGCCCGAACCTGGCGGCCGAGATCGCCGCGGGGCTGCCCGCCGCCGCTACCGTGGCCAGCCGGGCCGGCTCCATGGCGGCCAGGGTCCAGCGCCTCATGCAGCAGCCCACGTTCCGCCTCTACACCAGCAGCGACGTGGCAGGGGTGGAGGCGGGCGGGGCCCTCAAGAACGTCATCGCCCTGGCCAGCGGCATCAGCGATGGCCTGGGCATCGGCGAGAACGCCCGCGCCTCGCTCATCACGCGTGGCCTGGCCGAACTCGTGAGGCTGGGCATAGCCCTGGGAGGCGAGGCGCGCACCTTCTACGGCCTGGCCGGGCTAGGCGACCTGGTGGCCACCTGCTCCAGCACGCGTTCGCGCAACCACCAGGCCGGTGCGAGACTGGCCGCGGGCGAGAGCATCGAAGAGATCCTGGCGTCCGGCCTCACCGCGGAGGGCGTGACCACCGTGCAAGCTGTGAACGAGAGTGACCTGGGCCGGAGCATCGACCTGCCCATCAGCCGCGAGGTCTACAAGGTCATCTTCGAACGGAAGGACCCGCGGCAGGGCATAGTTGACCTGATGACGAGAGCGGAGAGGGCGGAATGAACGCCATAGCAGCTGCAGATCTGACGAAGAGCTACGGCCGCACGGACGCGGTCTCCTCCATCGACTTCGAGATAGAGAGCGGAGAGATCGTAGGCTTCGTGGGCCCCAACGGCGCCGGCAAGACCACCACCCTCCGCATGCTGGCGGGCCTAGTGCGCCCCAGCCGGGGCAGTGCCAGCATCCTCGGCCGGAACGTGCCTGGAGCCGTACTGCGCGAGGTGGGCACCATGATCGAGGAGCCCAGCTTCTACCCGTACATGACGGGCCGGCAGAACCTGCAGCACGCGGCCGCGCTGCATGGCGACGTGCCGCTGAGCCGGGTGGACGAATCCCTGGAGTTCGTCAAGCTGGAGAACGCCGCTCACAAGCGCGTGAAGGCCTACTCGCAGGGCATGCGGCAGCGCCTGGCACTGGCCAGGGCGCTGCTGTGGCGCCCCAAGGTGCTGCTGCTGGACGAGCCCACCAACGGTCTCGACCCCACGGGCATCGCCGAGTTCCGCGAGTCGCTCAGGCAGGTCGCTGCGACGGGCGCCACCGTTCTCATCTCGAGCCACATCCTGGCCGAGGTGGAGAAGATCGTGGACCGCGTGCTGGCCATAGACAAGGGTGAGCTCCGCTTCGACGGCACCCTAGCCCAGCTCCTGGCTCAGGCCGGCGGCCAGACCGTGCGCTACGTCATCAAGGCGCGGGAGGGCGCCCCACTGCTCGCAGCGCTGGAGGAGCTGGGTTACGCGCCCACACCGTCGGGCGCCACGGGCGCCGTGGTGGACGTGCCGCAAGCGGAGGCTGACGACCTGGTCTTCCGCCTCGCCGCGGCCGGGGTAAGGGTCGTCTCCGCCACCCCCAGCGCCGAGAACCTGGAGAGCGCCTACCTGCGCCTGGTGGGCGTGGACGGGAAGCCTTCATGAGCGCCACCCTCAACGTCGTCCGGGCCGAATGGTTCAAGCTGTGGCGCAAGCGCCGCATCTACATCCTCGCCGGACTCTACTGGCTCATCGCGCCCCTGCTCATCCTGATCGTGGCCCGGATCGTCTTCGGCGTGGCGGGCGACTCGTTCGCCAACGAGCAGGGTGTGGTCGACGCCACCATGCAGGAGCTGGCCTCGCCCTTCGGCCTGGCGCGCCTGCTGCTGGTAGGGGCCGGTTACATGAGCCCCACCTTCTACATCGTGGCCGTGACCCTCATAGCCGCGCTGCTGATAGGCGACGAGCGGAGCCAGAACATGTGGAAGACCGTGCTGGTCGTGCAGCCCGATCGCGCGGCGGTGCTGACCGGCAAGATCATCGTGGCCATGCTGGGCCTGGGCGTGCTGATGTTCGGCGCCGCGCTGTCGGGCGCCCTCTTCGGCGCCGTCGGCACCCTCTTCCTGCCCACGCAACTTACGGGCGGCGCCTGGGGCGAGCTCCTGGGCCTCTACTTCACGCAGTGGGCGTTCCTCCTGGCCCCCGTGCTCCTCGCCTTCCTGCTCATCTTCGTAGTGCGCTCGGGCGTGCTGGGCGTCGTCATGGTCCTCTTCCTGCCCACCCTGTTGGAGGCCATCTACAGCCTGCTCAGCACCATCGCGCAGTTGCAGCCACTCAACCGTATCAATGCCGTCTTCCAGGCGCTTAGGCTCAGGAACGCCTGGGACGCGCTGCCGCAGTACTTCTTCACGGCGAACCTTTACACGCCGTCTCGCTCGCCCACGCGTGACCTGGCTGCGCAGTTCGGCGCGGAACTGATGGAGGAGGCCGGGGCGGACATGGGACCCCTGTCCAACCTGCTCGGCACGGGCATAACCGTGCCACACGCGGCGCTGGTCATGGCCGGCTACGCGGCCGCCTTCGGGCTCCTCCTCTACCTGGCCTTCCTCCGGCGCGACGTCGACTAGCCGTCCGCTAGCCCCGCCTGCCGTGCGCGAATCGGTGCACAGGGCAGGCGCGTGGCGTGATAATGGCGCCCATGGAATGGATCGCCAGCCCGGAGGCCTGGGTGGCACTGGCCACGCTCACGGTCCTCGAGATCGTGCTCGGCATAGACAACATCGTCTTCATCTCCATCCTCTCCGGCCGCTTGCCGGAGGAGCAGAGACCGCGAGCACGACTGCTGGGACTGTTCCTGGCCATGTTCATGCGCATCGCCCTGCTCTTCTCCATCAGCTGGCTGGCGCGGCTCGACAGCCCCCTCTTCGAGCTGGTGGGCCGCACCTTCACGGGCCGGGACCTCGTCTTCCTGGCGGGCGGCATCTTCCTGCTGTTCAAGGCCACGCAGGAGATCCACGAACGCCTGGAGGGGCCGCACGAGGAGAAGGTCAGCGCCAAACCAGCATCGTTCGCCTCGGTCATCACGCAGATCGTGCTCCTGGACATAGTCTTCTCGGTCGATTCCGTCATCACCGCCGTGGGCATGTCGGACCACCTGATGGTGATGATCATCGCCGTGGTCATCTCCGTAGCCATGATGATGTTCGCCGCCAACCCGATCGCCGACTTCGTGGAGAAGCACCCCACCGTGAAGATGCTGGCGCTGGCGTTCCTCATCCTCATCGGCACCTCACTGGTGGCCGAGGGATTCGGGCAGCACATCCCCAAGGGCTACATCTACTTCGCCATGGGCTTCAGCATCCTGGTGGAGGTGCTGAACATGCGCGCACGTCGTGTAAGGCAGCCGGTGGATCTCTACAAGCGCAAGCCGCCCGGCGTGGACAGCATCGAGAACTGACCCGTCCCGGACCTGGCTAGTTCTGGAACTTACTGGGCCGCGCGGCTGCGCTTGCGTTCGTACATCCGGGCGTCAGCTTGGCTGAGCAGGGCCTCGAACGATTCGGCGTCGGCGGGGTAGCCCGCCGCGCCTACACTGGCGCTGAGCTGGACCACGCCGGCGTCCACGGCGATGGGCTGCTCGATGGCCGCCAGCAGGCGCTGCGTCACGCTTTCGACCGCGTCGGACTCGGGGTTGGTCAGGAGCACGGCGAACTCGTCGCCGCCGAGGCGCGCCACCACCTCCTCGGGCCGCACGTGGTCCAACAGGCGCTTGCCTATCACGCTGAGCACCTTGTCGCCGACCTCGTGGCCGTAGTTGTCGTTGACCGCCTTGAAGCCGTTCAGATCGAAGTACAGCAGCGCCATGGGCGTGCCCCGCCGTCGCAGCACCCAGAAACGCGATTTGACGTGGCGCCGGTTGGCGAGGCCCGTGAGGTCGTCGCGGTTCAGCAGTTCGACGGCCTGCTTGAGGACGCTCTTGTAGTAGGAGATGCTGCGGAACTGGACCACCAGGTGATCGCTCTGCAGCGGGATGACCGTCACGGCGTACCAGAGCACGTCCTTGCGTGACGACGCCTCGCGCCCCAGCTCAAGATCGTCCTCGCTCCACGGGTACTGCTGCTCGAACTCCTGCACCCTGCCGGTGCTGTACGCCAGCACCAGGCGCCGGTAGACGCGAGGGTCCAGGTGCTCCGGGTGGGAGGTGCGCGCCCGGCGGCCCAGCAGCTGCGTGGCCGGGAGAGAGAAGGCCTTGGCTGCGCTGGGGTTCATGTCGGCCCATTCGAAGTCGTCCAACCTGCCGCCGGGTCGGCGGACCACGCGGAACAGGATCATGCCATGCGGCGCCACCCTGAAGTACTCACTCCAGATAGCCTCACCGGGTATGTCTGGTGCCGCGACCCGTACTGACATGATCGCGTTCATGATACTCAGAAACGGCGTGGGCTGGCGTCAGGTCAGCTGTACGGGCCTAATCCGACTCCCCCGTCGCCACGGGAAGGTGGTCGTAACTCGACCAGTCGCTCCAGGAACCAGCGTAGAGCCTGGCGTTCTCCACGCCGGCCTCGGCCAGCGCCAGAACCAGGTGCGCCCCGCTCACGCCCGAGCCGCAGTAGGCGATGACCTCGCCCGCGTCCTGCGCCGGCGCCACGAACTCCGCTAGCCGCTGGGGAGCCTTGAAGCGCCCGCCCTCCAGGGCGTCCTGGTAGAAGCGGTTGACGGCGCCCGGGATGTGGCCAGCCTTCGGGTCCAGCGGCTCCACCTCGCCCCGGAACCTCTCCCCGGCGCGCGCGTCCATGATCAGAACGTCCTCGCGCTCCAGCGCGGCCTCCACCTCAGCGGCGTCCACCACCATCTCGGAGCGCAGGTCCAGCTCGAACGGGACTGCTTCATGCTGAGGGACGGCCTGCGTCAGTCGGCCGCCCGCAGCCAGGTAGGCCGCCAGCCCACCGTCCAGGAAGCGCACGGCATCGTGCCCGGCGTAGCGCAGTAGCCACCAGGCGCGCGCCGCGTACATGGTGCCGCTCTGGTCGTACACCACCACCGGGTTGTGGCGCCCCACGCCCAGTTGCCCGAGCTTAGCGGCGAACTCCGCCATGTCCGGCAACGGGTGGCGCCCGCCATGCTGCCCGGGCTCGCTCGAGAGATCCTTGTCGAGATCGAGGTAGACGGCGCCGGGCACGTGGCCCAGCGCGTACTGCTCTGCCCCGACGGCGGGCTCCGTGAGTTCGAAGCGCACGTCGATGATCCGCAGGTCCGGCTCCGTGAGCCGCGACATGAGATCCTCAGCGGAGATGAGGTTGGAGGTGGCCATCCACCGAGTCTACAATCCGGCGCCCCCTCGCCTGGGCCGCGTATCATCGCGCCATGAACGAGCAGCCGACCGAACGGCTCGAGGGCCGACGCATAGAGAGCACAGCCAACCCGTACGTGAAGGACGTGGCCCGGTTGAAGGACCGCCGCGGGCGCCAGCGGAGCGGGCGTTTCCTGATCGAGGGAGCCCGAGAGACGGAGCGCGCCCTGGCGGGTGGCGTGGGTGCGCTGGAACTGCTGCTGGCGCCGGACCTGCATCTTGACGTGGCTCAGGCGCGGAGCATCCGGGAAGCGGCGCTGGCGGCGGGCGCCACGATAGTCGAGCTCTCGGCGCAAGCGTTCGGCCGGATAAGCATGCGCGATAGGCCGGACGGGGTGGCCCTGGTGGCAAGGAGTTCGGAGACGACACTGGCGTCGCTGGAACTCACGCCCCAGTCCCTGGTGCTGGTGGTGGACGGGCTGGAGAAGCCGGGCAACCTGGGCGCGCTCATGCGCACCGCCGACGCTGTGGGGGTGGACGCGCTCCTGCTGTGCGGCTCCGGTCCGGACGGGGGTGGCACGGACCTGGAGAATCCCAACGTCATACGCGCCAGCATGGGCAGCCTCTTCGCCCTCAAGGCCGCCAGCGGCACGCGCGAGGAGGTCGCCGCGGTCCTGGAGGCGAGCGGATTAGGGCTGGTGGCGGCCACGCCACACGCCACGGCGTCCATCTGGAGCGCCGACCTGGCGGGCGGCGTCGCCCTCCTGGTAGGGGCCGAGGACAGCGGCCTGCCTGACTGGTGGCTCCGCCGGTCGGACCAACTGGTGCGCATACCCATGCGCGCGGCGGCGGCGGACAGCCTCAACGTGTCGGTGGCGGGCGCCGTCCTCCTCTACGAAGCCCTGAGGCAACGCACCATCTCCGGCGCAGGCGACCCGGCAGCGACGGCCAGCGGCTAAGCCTGGCTGACGCCGTCCGAGTTGAGCAGATCCCTCACGACCTGCCGGAAGTCCTTGCCCTCTAGCGGCTTGGTGATGACCTCGTCGGCGCCGCTCTCACGGGCGCGCTGCAGGGTGTCCTCGTCGCGCAGCGCCGTGAGGATGATGACCGGCACGTTCTTGAGGCGCGGGATACGTTTCATGCGGTCGCACACCTCTATGCCGGTGAGGTAGGGCATCTTCACATCGAGTATGGCCAGGTCGGGCGTGTTCTCCTTGAGGAAGTCAAGGGCGGCCTTGCCGTCCTCCACCGCGGCTACCGTGTAGCCGTCGACGCTCAGCAGCATCTCGAGCATGAGGCGTTGTCCCGCCAGGTCGTCGGCGATGAGGATGGAGGCCTTGTTCTCGTCAGTCACTAGCCAAGCTTAAGCAATGTGGGGCGCAAGTGCCAGTAGCAGGGCGCCTGGACGGCCTGAAGGGCGCCTGGAGCGGCATGGACGGAATACGGTATCCTCCATGATATTCACGAAGGAGTCCCCGAAGATGCTCAAGGAGTTCCAGGAGTTCATAAACAGAGGTAACGTTCTCGACCTGGCGGTGGCCGTGATAATCGGCGGCGCTTTCGGCAAGATCACTACGTCGCTCGTCGACCAGGTCATCATGCCCGTCATCGGCCTCATAGTCGGCGGCGTCGATTTCAGCAACCTGGGCTTCATCCTCAGGGACCGCGAGCTTTACTCGAGCGTCACCGAGGCCGTCGCGGCGGGCGCGCCGGTCATCCAGATAGGCGCGTTCCTCAACACCGTCATTAACTTCCTGCTCATCGCCATCGTGCTCTTCTTCATCGTGCGGTCGTTCAACCACGCGCGCAAGCGCCTGGAGCGTAAGGCGGACATCGAAGAGCCCGGCCCCGTGGCCCTGCCTGCGGACATCGTGCTCCTCACCGAGATCCGCGACCTGCTGCGTCGGAACCAGGACGGCGCCGCGGGCTCAGGCGACAACGTTCAGTAGAGGATCAGCAGTTCCAGGTTGGCGGGCCCGGCGCGCAGCACCGGGTCCGTGGCCACTAACCCGATGGTCACCGGCCCCGTGAGGCGCAGGAGCATGTTCATGAACAGCTCCTCGGTCACGGGGCCGAAGTCCGGCAGCTGGCCGTCGTCCAGGCCCGCGCGGCGCAGCTTGCGCACGGCTTCGGCCTTGAGCTGCGTGATGGAGGCTCTTATCTCGTCCTGACTGGCCGGCAGGTCGGAGGTGCCCAGGTGCACCGGCTGGCTGGCTATCAGCTGCCCCTGCGCGAAGAGCTCGTTGTTCTCCAGTGCCTCCACCAGCACGTCTATGGTGGAGCTGATCTGGTTGCTGGGCGATATGAGGCGTATGAGGTCCGGGCCCGGCGTCTGGGTTATCACGTCAACCAACATGTTCACCTGGTCGGGGGTGACCCTGATGCGCTCCACGCCCCGGCGCGCCACGAATGTGGTGGCGTCCGCTATGAACGCCGCCAGTTCGTCGCGCACGGCCGCCACGTCCTGCGAGTAGATGGCGCCGGAATAGATCAGCTGATCCTTGACGAAGTACACCTCGCCGCCCTCGAAGCGCTGGTAGTCCTGCTGCAGTTCGGCCAAGTCGCGGGCCTGCCGCTCGACGTCCCGCTGGAGCTCGTCCACGGCGGCTTGCAGCTCCTGCACGGTGGCGTTCCGGGCGCGGATCTGCGCCTCCAAGCGGTCGTTCAGTTCGGCCAGGGAGAGGTTCTGCTGCTGGAAGCGTGCGTTGTCGGCTGCCAGCGCCATGTTGCCCGCGGTCAGCCGTTCGTTCTCCGCCGTCAGCGCGGCAGCCTGTTGGCGCATCTCCTCCGTGCTCCGCTCCAGCTCCACCAGCTCCTGGTTGAGCTGGTTCAGCCGGCCGGCCAGCTCGGCGCTCTCCTGCAGGGCGGCGTCGCGCTCCTCCTGCGCCAGGACCTGATCGGCCAGCGCGGCTTCGCGGGAGGCCACCGCCTCGTCGCGCGCCGCCTCCGCTTGCGCCAGGTCGTCCTGGGCCGCGAGGAGCTGCTGCTCCGCCACCATCAGGCGCTCGCTGGCCACTTCCAGGCTGGACTGCAGACCGCTCAGCTGCAGGTTGGCCTCCTCCAGCTGCGTGCGCACCTCGTCGGCCTCCCGCTCGAGCTCGGCCGCCTCGGTCTGAGCGGTCACGGCCGCTTCCCGGGCCGCCTCGGTCTCGGCCAGCGCCCGGTCGCGCTCGGACCTTGTGGCGGTCAGCTCGGCGCTCGCTTCATCCAGCTGTTGCTCGGTCTCCGCCAGCCGGGCCTCGGCCGCGGCCACCTCCTGCTCGGCGCCCTGCACCGTCTCGAGCGCCACCCGGACCTGTTCGGTCAGGTCGTCGCGCTGCGTAACCAGCTCGTCGCGCTCCGCCAGAGCAGCGTCGCGGGCACTGACGGCGGCGTCGCGCTGCTGCTCGGCGGTGGCTATCGTCTCCTGTGCTTCGTCCAGCTCGGCACGCAGCTCGGTGAGCTGCTGGTTGGAGTCCAGCACCTGTTGGTCCAGGATACGCTGCTGGGCGCGCAGCTGGTTGAGCTCGTCCAGGGTGCGCTGCACGTTCAGCAGCGTACGGGTGGCGTTCTGGAACGCCAGCGCCAGTACGCCGATGGTGGTCAGCATGATGAGGATTCCCGCCACGATGCCCACGATGGCCCCGGTGGTGCGGGGCCGGGCGCCGAATAGGCTGAGACGCCTGCGGCCCACGTAGGCCCCCAGGCGGTCGCCAAGGTAGGCGATGCCGCCCGCCAGCACGATGAGCACCAGCACCAGCAGCGCTATGAGCGTCATGCTGCCACCTGCCCTCTCGCGTGGTATGCGGCTGTCACGAGCTTCTTCACCTCAGAGTTGGAACTCGCTACCGAGGTAGTAGGTGCGAACGTCCGGGTCGGCAGCGAACGCCTCAGGCGTGCCGTCGAAGCGGACCTTACCGTCGAACATGAGCACCACCCGGTCGGCTATGGCCAGTGTCTCACGCACGCTGTGGTCGGTGAGTAGCACGCCCAGCCCCCGCCTCTCCCTCAGCTCGGCGATTATGGTCTGGATCTCGCGGATGGACTTGGGGTCCACGCCGGTGAAGGGCTCGTCCAGCAGGAGGAAGTCGGGGTCGATGGCGAGGGAGCGGGCGATCTCCAGCCTCCGGCGCTCGCCGCCCGAGAGCGTGTCCGCCCGGTGATCCGCCAGGTGCCCGATGTGGAACTCGTCCAGCAGGCTCTCCGCCCGGCGGTGCTGCTCTTCCACGCTCAGGTCCTGGAACTCCAGGATGGCGAGGAGGTTCTCCTTGGCGCTGA
This sequence comes from uncultured bacterium, assembly GCA_964467885.1. Lineage (GTDB taxonomy): Bacteria > Deinococcota > Deinococci > Deinococcales > Trueperaceae > JAAYYF01. The sequence continues at coordinate 13,403 of CAYXUE010000010.1, forward strand.
GGCGGCGGAAGGCGCTGGGTTCCTGTGCCAGGTAGCCGAGCCCCAGGCTGGCCCGCTTGTACATGGGGTAGCTGGTGATGTTGTGGCCGGCCAGATCTATGGTGCCGGCGTTGGGCCGCACGAAGCCCACGATCATGTAGAAGCTGGTGGTCTTGCCCGCCCCGTTGGGTCCGAGCAGCGCCACGATCTCGCCCTGCCGAAGTACCAGGTCCACCCCGTCCACGACGGTGCGGCGCCCGTAGCGCTTCACGAGCCCGGAAGCCCGCAGCTCCTTCGGCTGCTTGGCCGCTTCGCCATGCGCGAAGTTGCTGTTGGAGACGGGCTCGGCAGCCTGCATAGGGTGGATGCTACCACGCACTTCCGTGAGAGCCGGGTGAACCTTCTCCGTCCCGAGCGGCCTGGGTTCGCCTTCGGGGGAAGCGAAGGGGCCGGCTACATGCGCAGCCGGCCCCGCCGTCGGTCAGGTGATCGCGGTCAGCCCTCGAGGGCCAGCAGGAACGGTTCCTCCAGCGCCCGGCATACCCAGCGCAGGAAGCGCGCGGCGGCGGCGCCGTCGATGAGGCGGTGGTCGTAAGTGAGAGCCAGCGGCATCATCAGGCGCGGCTCGAACTCGCCCTTCTCCTTGTTCCATACGGGCTCCATGGTGGAGCGGGAGACGCCCAGGATGGCCACGTCGGGCGGGTTGACTATGGGCGTGAAGGCGTGACCGCCGATACCGCCCAAGTTGGAGATGCTGAAGTTGCCGCCCTGCATCTCGTCGGGCGTGAGCTTGCGGTCGCGTGCCTTCTCGGCCAGCTCGCCCAGTTCAGCGGCCAGCTCGATCATGTTCTTGCGGTCCGCATCCTTCACGACCGGCACCAGGAGCCCCGCGTCCGTGTCCACGGCCACGCCTATGTTGACGTACTCCTTGTAGACGATCTCCTGGGCCTCGACGTCGATGCTGGCGTTGAAGTCCGGGAACTTGCGCAGCGCTCCGGCCACCACTTTGAGCAGCATGGATGTGGGCGTGAGCTTGGCGCCCACGGCCTCGGCGTGCGGCTGGTACTGCTTGCGGGTCTTCTCGAACTCGGTGACGTCGGCCTTGTCGAAGTGGGTGACCATGGGCACGGTGCCCCACGCGGTGCTCATGGAACGCACCGTGGCCTTGCGGATGCCGCTCATGGGCTGGCGTTCGGTCTCGCCCCAGCGGCTGAAGTCCGGTAGTTCGAAGGCCGGCGCGGCGGTGGCGGCCGCGGGAGCGGGCGCCTTGGTGGCGGCCCCGGAGGCGAAGGCGCGGACGTCATCGGCCGAGATGCGGCGCATGACTCCGGTGCCGGGCACCTCGTGGATGTCGACACCCAGTTCGCGAGCCAGGCGCCTTACGGAGGGCGCGGCGGGTATCAGGCCGCTCTGACCGTTGCCGTCCTGCGCGTTGCTGGCTGCCGGCTGGGCGGGCTGCTGAGCCGGCGGCGCCGGCCTCTCGGTAGGCGGTGCCTCGCCGGCAGGCTCGCGCTGCTCTGCAGGCTGCTCCTCGGCGGCTCCTTCGTCGGCTTCGGGTTCGGCCGGTGCAGCGTCGCCAGCGGCGTCGCCCTCCTCCAGTACCACCAGAACGGAGCCCACGGGGGCGTCCTCGTTCTCCTTGACCCTGATCTCCTTCACGACGCCCGCCGCGGTGGAGGGTACCTCCACCACGGCCTTGTCGGTCTCAAGTTCGACCAGGGGTTGATCCTTCTCGACCTGGTCACCGACGCTGACCAGCACGCCAACCACGGTGCCGTGCTCGATCCCTTCGCCGATGTCCGGTAGTTTCACTTCGATGGCCACGCGGTTTCCTTTCTCAGCTCAGTCAACGTACGGGTTGGCCTTGTCGGGATCGATCCCGAGCTCTTCACGCGCCTTGAGGAGCGCGGCCTTGTCGAACTTACCCTCATCCGCCAGGGCGGTCAGGGTGGCGAACGCTATGTGGGCGGCGTCGACCTCGAAGAAGTCGCGCAGCTCGGCACGCGCTTCGCTGCGGCCGTAGCCATCGGTTCCGAGGCTGACCATGGGGCGCGGCAGGTGGCGGGCCAGCGAGTCGGGCAGGATCTTCATGTAGTCGCTGGCAGCGACGAACACGCCCTTGGCGTCCTTCAGCTTGTCGGCGGCGTAAGAGGTGCGCGGCTCCTGGTCGGGGTTGAGGCGGTTGTAGCGCTCCACCTGCAGGGCGTCGCGGTGCAGTTCCTTGTAGGAGGTGACGCTCCAGACGTCGGCGCCCACACCGTAGTCGGCCTCCAGGATGTCGGCGGCCTTGATCACCTCGTTCATTATGGTGCCCGAGCCGAACAGCTGGGCGCGCAGCTTGGCGCGTTTCTTGCCGCTGGGGCGGAAGAGGTAGAGCCCCTTGAGCACGCCCTCCTCCAGCTCCTCGCGCGTGAGGTGCTCGGGTGCGCCGGGCTGGCGGTAGTTCTCGTTGGCCACGGTGACGTAGTAGAAGACGTTCTCCTGTTCCTCGTACATGCGGCGCATGCCTTCGCGCACCACGATGGCCAGCTCGTGCGAGAACGCCGGGTCGTAGGCCAGCATGTTCGGCACCGGGTAGACCAGCAGGTGCGAGTGGCCGTCCTGGTGCTGCAGGCCCTCGCCAGCCAGGGTGGTGCGGCCGGCGGTGGCGCCCACCAGGAAGCCCTTAGCGTGGCTGTCGCCCGCGAGCCACATCAGGTCGCCCACGCGCTGGAAGCCGAACATGGAGTAGTAGAGGTAGAAGGGCACGGTGTTCACGCCGTAGTTGGCGTAGGCGGTGCCGGCGGCCACGAACGAGGCCATGGCGCCCGCCTCGGTGATGCCCTCCTCCAGGATCTGCCCCGTCTTCGACTCCTTGTAGTACATGAGGTGCGCGGAGTCGACGGGGTCGTAGAGCTGGCCCACGGGCGAGTAGATGCCGATCTGGCGGAAGAACGACTCCATGCCGAAGGTGCGGGCCTCGTCCGGGATGATGGGCACTAGGAGTTTGCCCCACTCCTTGTCGCGCAGGAGCTTGCGCATGATGTTGACCATGACCATGGTGGTCGACACTTCGCGGTCGCCCGAGGAAGCCATGAACTCCTCGAACGATTCGGCGCTGGGCGCTGCCAGGGGCTCCGCCTGCACGCGGCGCTCGGGCAGGAAGCCACCGAGCTTCTCACGGTGCTCCATGAGGTACTTGTGCTCCGGGCTGTTCTCGGGCGGCCGGTGGTACGGCGTGGTGGCGATGTCCTCGTCCGTGATGGGCAGGCTGAAGCGGTCGCGGAACGCCTTCATCTCGTTCTCGTCGAGCGCCTTCTGCTGGTGGGTGATGTTCTGGGCTTCACCCGCGGTGCCCATGCCGTAGCCCTTGACGGTGCGGGTGAGGATGACGGTCGGCTGGCCCTTGTGCTTCACGGCCCGGTCGAAGGCGGCGTACACCTTGACGGGGTCGTGGCCACCGCGGTTCAGCTTGGCGAAGTCGGCGTCCGTCCAGTCGGCCACCAGCGCCTTGAGCTCGGGCGTGTTGAAGAAGCGTTCCTTCAGCTCCTGGCCGCCGAACGCCGCGTAGCGCTGCGACTCGCCGTCGACGAGTTCCTCGAAGCGGCGGATGACGTGGCCATCCTTGTCGCGTTCCAGCAGCTCGTCCCAGGCCGAGCCCCAGGCCACCTTGATGACGTTCCAGCCCGAGCCTTTGAAGATGCCTTCCAGCTCCTGGATGATCTGGCCGTTGCCGTACACGGGGCCGTCGAGGCGCTGCAGGTTGCAGTTGATGACCCAGATGAGGTTATCGAGGTTGGCGCGACTGGCCACGCGGATGGCGCCCAGGGTCTCCGGCTCGTCCGTCTCGCCGTCGCCGATGAAGGCCCAGATCTTGCCGTCGCCTTTGGGGTAGAGGCCGCGGTCCTCCAGGTAGCGCCGGAAGCGCGCCTGGTAGATGGAGGTGATGGGCCCTAAGCCCATGGAGACCGTGGGGAAGCTCCAGTAGTCGGGCATGAGCCACGGGTGGGGGTAGGAGGAGAGGCCGGGCTTGTCCTGCAGCTCGCGGCGGAAGTTGTGCATGTCGTCGTCCGACAGCCGGTGCTCCAGGTAGGAGCGGGCGTAGATGCCGGGGCTGGCGTGGCCCTGGAAGTAGACCATGTCGGCGTCGGGACCCTTATCGATGCCGCGGAAGAAGTGGTTGAAGCCCACCTCGTAGAGGATGGCGGCCGAGGCGTAGGTGGCGATGTGCCCACCGATGCCGGGCGAGACCTTGTTGGCGTGCACCACCATGGCCATGGCGTTCCAGCGGATCAGGTTGGTTATCTTCCGCTCGATCTCGATGTCGCCGGGGTAGTCGGGCTGCTCGGAGACGGGGATGGTGTTGAGGTAGGCGCTGTCGAGCTCCACCGGCAGGGAGACGCCGTTCAGGGTGGCGTGGTCCTTGAGCCGCTCGAGGATGGCCATCACTCGCTCGGGGCCGCCCGAGGCCAGGACGTAGTCCAGGGACTCGAGCCACTCCCTCATCTCGACCCGGTTCAGCTCCTCCAGTTCCTTCGGATCCAGTTGGGAGCGGTCCAGATCCAGTAGTTGATCCAGTACGTCGACCATTCAGTTACCTCTCGTTCGCGCCGGACGGCCGCAGTCGGTCTGTCCCTCGGCTGCGCTATCGGCGGGCGTAGTAGTGGGCACCGCGTAGTGAGAACTGCGGCGCGCCCATCCACCCACGGCGATGAAGCCAGAAAGCGGCGCGCTCGCCGCGGGTGACAGCGCGCCTCATCCCCGTCATTCTACGCCACCACCAGCACGTGTCTGGGAGCGTTGCCAACGTACGGGGAGCCAGCGGAGCCTGCAGCCCCCGGCGACCGCTAGCTCAGCCGGCGCAGGAGCCCCCGCACCACCCGCTCGGCGTTCGCGGCGGCGGCGAGCGTGAAGGCCCGGAAATCGACCTCCGCCGCGTGGTCCGCGCTGTCGGAGATGGAGCGCACGATGACGAACGGTACGCCCCAGCGCGCGCAGATCTGCGCCACGGCGGCGCCCTCCATCTCGGTCGCCGCCGCGCCGAAACCCTGCGCCAGCCACCGCGTCCGTTCGGCGCTGGCCACGAAGGTGTCGCCCGAGGCCACCCGTCCGACCATCGTGCGCACGCCCGGCAGCTCGGCCGCCGCGGCACGGGCCGCCTCCATGAGTTGGGGATCGGCGTTCCACACGCGGCCGCTGCCCGGCACCTCACCCGGTTCGTACCCCAGGCCGGTGACGTCCACGTCGTGCTGCACCGCTTCGGAGCTCACGACCACGTCGCCGACCTTGAGCTGTGGGTCCACCGCGCCGGCCACGCCCGTGAAGACCAGCCGTGTGGCGCCCGCGCTCAGCAGCGCCTGCGTCAAGGCAGCGGCGTTGACCTTACCTATGCCGCACTCGGCCAGCAGCACGCGGTGCCCCTCCAACTCGCCTTCGAGCCACGTGAAAGGTCCCTGACCACCTGACCGCCCGCCGAGAAGTGACGCTTCGAGGCGCTCCACCTCCTCGCGCATGGCGCCGACGATGGCGGTCAGCTGTCCTTCGGGTTCCCTTTCAGCGGAGCCCGCGCTTCTCACCGCCTGAGCCCGGCGTTGAAGACCGAACGGCCCAGGTAGGCGCCGGCGACGACCCCAACGGCCCCCAATCCGACCATCAGCAGGAACCACTGATCGAAACCGCCCGCTTCGGGGCCGATGATCCTCGTGAACAGCACACCCACCGCCAGCGCCAGACCGGAGGTCAGCGTGAAGCCGAACGCCTTCTCGTTGCCGCGCCTGAGCAGGAAGAGGGTGGAGAAGTAACCGAACATCAGGAAGAAGCCGGCCCCGATCAGCGAGCTCTGGATGCCCACTTCCTCGGCCGGCACGGCGGCCTGCAGGATGATGAAGAACACCGTGGCTATCATGAAGGCACCGGAGAAGCGGCCCGGCATCTTCTTACGCTCCTCGGGGGTGAGGCTGCTCAGGGACACGGGCTCCTTCGGCGCTTCGGGCTTGGCGCCGCTCAGCCTGCGCTGCTTGCGGCGCTCCCGTATGGCGCTGACCTTGTCCTTGCGCGCCTGCTTCTTCTTCTGACGTTCGCGGTCCGCTTTCTCATCTAGTTTCGCCTGCGCTCGGCGCAGTTGACGGTTCATACCCGCCAGCATAACCGTAGGCCGTGCTAGCCTCACGCACCGAACTCGACCACGCCGCCGGTGATGGTGGCAGTGGGGAGGAACATGCGTCCTGAGCAACCCGAAGAGCCCGCAGGTCCTGGTCCCGAGCTGCTGACCGAGGCAGCGCACCGCTTCGGAACGCCCTGCTACCTCTACGACCTTCCCCGCATCACGGAGCAGGTGGCCCAGCTACGCACCGCCTTCCCCGGGACTCACCTGCACTACGCCGTGAAGGCCAACGCCAACCAGGCCGTCCTGCGCCACTTGGCTGGCCTCGGTCTGGGCGCCGAAGCGCTGACGCTGGGCGAGCTAGAGCGCTCGCTCCTGGCCGGCTTCCCGCCGGGCCATATCCTGCTGGGCGGGCCCGGCATGACCCCGCAGCTGGCCCTACGGGCCATGCGGGTCGGCGTGGAACTGGTGAGCCTGGACGGTGAGGGTGCCTACGAGGTCTTCGAGGGGCTGGCCAGTGAGCAGGTAGGCGAGGGACCCAGGTTCCTGGTGCGTCTGAACCCCGGCTTCGATCCTCACACCCACGAGCATCTGGCGACCGCCGCCGCCGGGTCCAAGTTCGGCCTGCCGCACGAGGGAGCCGTGGCGCTGGCCGAGCGTGTGGCGGCCACGGGACGACTGGCGGGCTTCCACGTACACGCCGGCTCCATGCTGCAGGACCCGGCGGTAGCCGAGCTGGTGGTGCGCTCCTTGGAACCTCTCTACGACCGCTTCCCAGAGCTGGAACTGGTGGACCTTGGTGGCGGGTTCGCGGTGCCGCAGCCGCCGCTAGGCGCTTTCGCCTCCCAGTACCTGGACTTCGCTAAGCGTTACGGCCTGAGGCCCATCCTGGAGCCGGGGCGCTTCCTGGTAGCCGACGCCGGCGTGCTGCTCACGCGTGTCCTGCACGTGAAGGAGGGTGCGCGGCGTCACGTCATAGCGGACGCCGGCATGGCCGACCTGCTCAGGCCGGCACTCTACGGCGCCCGCCACCCCGTAAGAGTGGTGGGTGAAGGGGGGCAGCCGCGCCTTGAGACGGTAGAGACCGGCCACCGCCCTGCGCAGGCCGGGAGCGCCGCCCAGGCCGCCGTCCGGGCGGGGACCGACGTGGACGGACCACTCTGCGAGAACGCGGACCGTTTGGCGCAGGACGTGGACCTAGGCGGCGTGAGGCCCGGCGATCTCCTGGCGGTAGGGCGTGCGGGGGCTTACGGCATGGGCATGGCGTCCAACTACGCCTCCAGCCTGCGGCCCGCCGAGGTGGTGTGGGACGGCGCCGAGCTGCGCCTGGTACGGCGGCGTGAGACACCCGAGGACCTCTGGCGGCTGGAGGCGGAGGCGGAAGCCGAGCCGGAGACCGAACCGCGGCCCGGCCGGCGGTAGACTCTGAGGATGATCAGCATCGCTGGAATCGGTGGCCGGTACCTGAGCCGGGGTTGGCGCACGGCGGAGTCGACCTACGAGCTGAAGACGCCCATAGACCGCAGCTCTCTCGGCCAGGTGGCCGACCTGGGTGCGGAAGCGGGCCGCGCCGCCGTGGACGTGGCTTGGGACGCCTTCGTGCGGTGGCGCGCCACCACTCCCTTCGAGCGCGCGGAGATCCTGGAGCGCTGGCAGCAGCTGATGCTGGACAACCAGGATGCGCTGGCCGAGACCATGGCGCGCGAGATGGGCAAGCCGCTGCGCGAGTCGCGCGGCGAGGTGGCGTACGCCGCGGGTTTCGTCGGCTGGTACGCGGAGGAGGCCAAGCGGATCTACGGCGAGACGTTCCCCTCGGCCGCGGGGCATAAGCGCCTCTCGGCCCTGAAGCAGCCGGTCGGTCCCGCCCTGGCCATAACACCGTGGAACTTCCCCCTGGCCATGGTCACGCGCAAGGCCGCCCCGGCGCTGGCGGCTGGCTGCACCATGGTGCTCAAGCCGGCCGAGCAGACGCCCCTCTCCGCGCTGCTGCTGGGCGACCTCTGGCTCGAGGCCGGCGGACCGGAGGGCACGCTGCAGGTACTCCCTTCCTCCGATCCCGTGCCCGTAACGCAGCCCCTCATCGAAGATCCCCGCATCCGTAAGCTCACCTTCACCGGCTCCACCGAGGTGGGGCGCCTCCTCTACCGCCAGTCGGCGGACACCCTCAAGCGCATCTCGCTCGAGCTCGGCGGGCACGCGCCGTTCCTGGTCTTCGCGGACGCCGACCTGGACGAGGCGGTGACGCAGGTCATGGCCAGCAAGTTCCGCAACGCGGGCCAGACCTGCGTGTGCACCAACCGCGTTTACGTGCATGACTCCGTGGTCGACGAGTTCACCGAACGTTACGCAGCAGCCACCGAGAAGCTTCAGGTGGGCAACCCGCTCGAGGAAGCCACCGAGATCGGTCCGCTGGTGGACGAGCAAGCGGTGGAGAAGGTCAGTCGGCACGTGGAGGACGCGGTGGCGCGCGGCGCCGAGTTGCTGACCGGAGGTCAGCGCCTGGACGGCCTGTACTACGCCCCGACGGTGCTCAAGGGCGTGTCGGCCGACTCGTTGATCATGCAGGAGGAGACCTTCGGGCCGGTGGCGCCCATCAGCACGTTCCACACGGACGCCGAGGCCGTGGCCCTGGCCAATAGCTCGCAGTTCGGCCTTGCGGCCTACCTCTACACCAACGACCTCTCCCGCGCGGTCCGCGTGGCCGAGGAACTGGAGTACGGCATCGTGGGCGTGAACGACGGCGTGCCCTCCGTGCCCTACGCGCCCTTCGGCGGAGTCAAGCAGTCCGGCGTGGGCCGCGAGGGTGGCCACTGGGGCCTGGAGGAGTACCTGGAGACGAAGTTCCTTTCGGTCGCGCTGCGCAAGGAGTGAACGTCGTGGGGCAAGCGGCCGACTCGCCCGAGGAGCTCCTGGAGACCCTTCTACAGCAGGCGTTCGGGCAGGGTGAGGCCGGGGTACGCACCCTGCACGCCTACGCCTCGCCCAAGCTGCGGTCCAAGCTGGGCGATCTCAGCGTCTTCCAGCGCGCCTTCGGCAACGAGCTCTACGCGCCTCTCCTCTCCTCGGCGGGGGTGCGCGCGGCGCGGCCACAGGTGATCGGCGACTCGGCCCGGTCGGAGCTCACGTTGGAGCAGGACGGCGAGACGGTCACCTACCTGCTGGGCATGGTGCGCGCGAAGGGGGGTCCACAGGACGGCCGTTGGTGCGTCAGCGGCGTGGTTCGCGAAGGCGTGGATCTGTAGCCACCGCGGCCGGCCACGACCTCAACGGTCGGGTGCCGGCCGCGAGGGCCCTGTAGGCCGGGCCCCGGCCTGGGGAAGGCGAGGCGGCGCGTCACCCCGCGCCCGCGTTCGACCAGAGACCAGCGCTCAGCGCACCTCGATGCTGAACGTCGCCGGCTGGGTCCGGCCGCCACGCGCCTGGATCTCGCCGCGCACACGGTAGATGCCCGCGATGGCGTCCTCGGGCACCACGACCCTCACCTCGGCCCACAGGTCGCGGATGGTGGAGGTGGCGCCGGAGGAAGCGGAAGTGACCGTGCTGCGCTCCAAGCGCATGCGCGAGAGCTCGATCTGCCAGCCCGTGGCCCCTCTCAGATCGTGCAGCCCGAAGTGCGAGGTCACGTCGCCCACCTCCGAGGCGTAGCCGGAAGGCACCCACATGGGGGGACGGAGGTCCGTCTCGTTCAGGCCGAAGCCGGCCAGCGTGTAGTCGAGCCTGACGTAGAGGGTCTGGCCCCGCTCGGCAGTGATGGGTCCGTCCGCGGCCGGGATGGCCACGGAACTCTGGCTGCCAGCGGCGGGAGCGCAGGCGGAGAGGAGTACGGCGGCCACGAACAGTAGTGACGCGGCGGCTACCACCGGTCGGTCGGCTAAGCGTCTCATGCCACAAGGCTAGCAGGTGACGGCAGCGCGACCGGTGCATGCAAGGGCCCCTTCGTTCCTGCCGGCAACACCGGCCGGGCTGCGCGTGGGATGATGTGGCCGGAACCGGCTGGATGGAAGAGAAACGCACCTCACTCGTCACCATGGGCACCGCACCCGCGCGGCCCAGCGAACCCCGCATGCGACTACTGCGGGAACTCCTGGGAGTGGGCGGCGGCCTCACGGCCGACGAGCTGGCCGAGGCACTGGCCATCTCCCGGAACGCCGTGCAGCAGCAACTGACGGCCTTGGAACGAGACGACCTTATCGAGGTGGCCGAACTGCGGAGCACCGGGGGGCGTCCGAGCCGCGCCTACGGCCTGACGGACGCGGGCCGCGAGCTCTTCCCCAAGCATTACGCGCGCATGGCGGAGGCGCTGCTCAGACATACGCAGGAGATGTTCGGCGAGGAGGGCCTGAGGAAGGTGCTATCCCGGATGGCAGCGGAGCTGACCGCGGAGGTGGCGCCCAGGCTGGAAGGCAAGGCGGGCGAGGAGCGGCTCCGCGAGGTGGTGCGCATACTCGACGAGCTGGGTTACGGCGCCTACCTGGACGAGAACGGCAACGTGCACGCCATGAACTGCGTCTTCCACAAGCTGGCGCAGACCTCCGACGTGGTCTGCCGCTACGACTCCATGGTCATCAGCAGCCTCCTGGGCAACGACCTGGAGCACCTGGCCTGCATGCGCGACGGCCGACCCTCCTGCATCTTCGCGCCGCACTGAGGAAGCCTGCTGGCCGAACCGTCCGCACCGTTCGCGCCGGTCCACCGACCGGCACGGGCCTCCAGCGGTAGAGTCTGGCCGTGGCACACTCCCCAGGCGCCGAGCCGGCCGCCGTAGCTCCCATACCGAAAGCTGAACTCCTCCCGAAGGTCACGCTCCGGGAGGTCTTCCGCCTGTGGCTGCCGCTGGCGGCCAGCTGGGCCGTCATGGGCATGGAGCTGCCGCTGGTGAGCGCCATCATGGCGCGTCAGGCGGATCCTGCCGTGCATCTGGCGGCGTACGGCGGAGTGGTCTTCCCTGTGGCGCTGATAGTGGAGGCCCCGGTGATCATGCTGCTGGCCGCCTCCGTCGCACTGGCGCGCGACACCGCCTCCTACAGGCTCATCTTCCGCTTCATGATGGTGCTGGGCGCCTCCCTCACGGTGCTGCACGCGCTTATAGCTTTCACGCCCCTCTTCGACCTGGTGATAGTGCCGCTCTTCGGCCCACCCGAGGAAGTGATAGAGCCCGCCCGTCTTGGCCTGAAGATCATGCTGCCATGGACCTGGGCCATCGGTTACCGCCGCTTCCAGCAGGGGCTCCTCATCCGCTTCAACCGCTCGCATCACGTGAGCATCGGTACGGCGCTACGGCTGGTGGCTGTGGCGCTGGTCTCCGTACTTGCCGCCTTCGTCTTCGGGGCACCGGGCATAGTCACGGCCGCGTCGGCCATCGCCGTGGGCGTCACCGTCGAGGCCATCTACAGCGGCGTAGCCTCCCGCCCGGTGGAGCTCGGGCCGCTGCAGGAAGCCGAGAGGGTGGTGCCACCACTCACGCTCGGCGCCTTCCTCTCCTTCTTCGTGCCGCTCGTCCTCACCAGCCTGCTCTCCCTCCTGATCCAGCCCATCGGCAGCGCGGCCATGGCGCGCATGCCTCAGGCCCTCGAGTCGCTGGCCGTGTGGCCGGTCGTCAGCGGCGTGCTGTTCATCTTCCGGGCGCTCGGCATGGCGCTCAACGAGGTGGTGGTGGCCCTGCTGGACCGGCCCGGAGCCTACGGGGCGTTGCGCACCTTCACTCTCTACCTGGCCGCCGGGCTCCTGGCCCTGACGGCGCTGGTGGCGTTCACCCCACTCTCCCCGTTCTGGTTCGCGGACGTCTCCGGCCTGACGCAGGAGCTAACAGCGTTGGCTGTCGTGGGCTTCGCCTGGGCGTTGGCCTGGCCCTCCCTCGATGCCCTACGCAACCTGGTGCAGGGCGTGGCCGTCTTCACGCGCCGAACAGGAGCCATCAGCTGGTCCATGGGCGGCTTCCTGGCCGTCACGGGCGCCGTCCTGGCCGTGGGCGTCATCACGCAGGAGTTCCCGGCGCTGCCCGTGGCGATCGTGGCGTTCGTGCTGGCCACGGCCGTCCAGGTCCTCTGGCTGCGGGTGGCTGTCAGACGCGAGGTGGCGGAGCTGGCAGCCCGCTGAACCTCACGCTCCTTCCGGCACTCCCTTCCCGCCCGGACCTGCCGCCACTTCCCACGGTGACCTGCCCACCGTCCCAGGCCGTGAAGGCCCGCTGTCCCACCCGCGCGTGGGACGCTGCCCCATGAAAACGGGTCTCCCGGCGGCGCACCATACTGGTCGGGAGGTTCCAGGATGAGCAGAGACAGGGATCGTCAGATGTCCGAGTTACGTCCACCCATCGGCCGACTAGCAAGGAAGGCCGCTATCCTCGCAGCCGCTCTGTTGGCGGTCCTGCTGACGGGGGCAGTCCAGGCGCAAGAAGACGTGAACGTGGTTCTCAACGGTTCTTCGCTCTCCAACCAGCACCTGATAGTCGGCACGGGGTTCCACGCGCTGAACCTCGTGAACCGCGGTACCTACGACGCCGACTTCACCGTGTACAGGCTGCGGAAGGGAGCCTCGCTGGAGAACTTCACCGCGGCGAACCAGGAGCTGGCGGATGCGACGGCCAGCGGCAGCGGGGCGCACGAAGCGCTGGAGGCGCTGGAGGAGACCGCCGTGGCGCTCGGCGGCTTGAACGTCTCCGACCACAGCAGCAAGACCATGCTCGTCGATCTCTCGCGCGGCACCTACGTGGTGGCCTCGATCCCCGAGGATGGCGGCGAGATCACCTACTCCACGTTCAGGGTGATGGGCCCCAACGACGATAGCGGCGGACCGCAGGTGGCAGCCGAGACCGTGGTCGACATGAAGGACTTCGCCTTCGACCTCCCCGCTGACGTGGCCGGCGGAACGAACCTGTGGAAGGTGTCGAACACGGGAACTCAGCCGCACGTGGCCGACTTCTACCGGCTCCTGCCCGGCCGGACGATGGAGGACCTGATCGCCTACCTGAGCGGTGAGGGTGGCCAGCAACCCTACGACAAGACCGAGAGCATCAGCATGGTCTCGGCTGGCGAGACGGTCTACCTACCGGTGAACTTCGAGTCCGGCAACTGGGTGGCGCTGTGCTTCGTGCCCGACATGGACAACCCTGACCTGAGCCACGTGATGGAAGGTATGGTCGCGGAGTTCCGGGTTCTCTGAGTTAGTCCCACCCAGGCTCCTGCATACGCGAACGCCGACCTGAACGAGCGAGGTGCGGTGCAAGCTCATCCGCACTTCGCTTACGCACTTCGCCTAGTACTCTTTCCGGTGCTAGGCGGGTGCGATGGAGGAAACTGGTTCAAGAGGACCCCGGATCGGTCCCGAGGCTCCGGATGAGAGCCCGGGCGACTCCCTTGACCGGCGGCCGGTCCGCTTCGAACGGCGGCGCCCCGACCCGATACGTTCCGCGCTGCACGACCGCCTCGGACCGGCGCTGGCCAACCTCGAGCTGCGCCTGGGGCTTCTGGAGGAATCCGCCGGGGCCCAGGAGTTCGGGCAGGAGCAGATCGCCAGCCTGCGGCGCGAGGTGGCGGGGCTCGTCGACGAGCTGGGCCGCATCGTGCACGACCAACTTCCCAGACCGCTCGAGCTGGGCGGCCTGATAAACGCCATACGGGAAGCGTGCCGCCGGGCGGAACGGCCGGGGCTCCTGATCGACTTCACGGTCTTCGGCACCCCCGTCCTGTTACCGCGGGAGGGAGCCGAGCTGCTCTACCGGGCCGCGTTGGAGGGCACGTCGAACGTAGCGCGGCATGCCCACGCGCGGAGGTGCATCGTGAGGCTCACCTATTCCAGCCGGACGGTGTCGTTGGAGGTCCGCGACAACGGTCGCGGGGCTGCAGCCGAGGCGGCTATGACCACCGGTGGCATCGGCCTCACCTCCCTATGGCGCGCTGCCAGGCGGCTGGGCGGATCGGTGCGTCTGGAGAGCCTGCGCTTAGGCGGGGCACGCCTCGTAGTGAAGCTGCCGCTGGACCGCCTGGCGCGCCTAGCCGAGCAGCAGCGCGCTTACGCGCCCAACAGGGTTCGGACCCCGGGATGAAACAGCTCGGATCCTCCGGAGGTGCCGCGGAGCAGACAACGATCCTCATAGCTGACGATCACGAGATGTTCGCTGGCGGTCTGGCCCTGCTGGTGGCATCCATGCCGGGCCATAAGGTGGTGGGCGTAGCCCACGACGGCCCCGAGGCAGTGGAACTGGCGGTGAGGCTCAAGCCCGACGTGGTGTTGATGGACGTGCGGATGCCCAGCCTCTCGGGTGCCGAAGCCACGTCGCGGATCATGGCCCAGCTCCCGGAGACGGCCGTGGTGATCATCACCATGTATCCCGACGACGCCTCCCTGGTATACGCGCTGCGGTCAGGCGCCACGGGCTTCGTCTCCAAGAACGCCAGCGTGGCCGAGCTCAGGCGCGCCATCGAGGCGGCGGCCAACGGCGAAGCCCTCCTGGGGCAGGCGGTCGCCAGTCACCTCAGCCGCTTCCTGGCAGCCAGAACGGACCCGAACAACATGGCGCCGTTCGACCTGACCAGGCGGGAGCGGGAGGTGCTAGCACTGCTCACTCAGGGACTGAGCAACTGGGAGATCGCCAAGCGCCTCGACATGAGCGTCAAGACCGCACGGAACCACGTCTCCAGCGTGCTGGGCAAGCTCGAGGTGAGGACCCGCACGGAGGCCGCGCTCAAGGCGCGGGAGGCCGGCCTGTACTAGGCGTGGGTCCTGCTCCGTACTAGTATCGCTGGTCCTTTGCGTGTAGCATGGGCACTCGTTGAGGGGGAGTAGCCGCCCGCTGTGCGGGCGTCCGCTATCGTCAACACGGAGGTCATCGACCACCCGGTGGCGGACACGAAGGCAAGACCCTTATAGGGAGGCCCCCTGTGACCGAACCCTTATGGGCTTGGTTCGCTTTCATCGCGTTCGTCCTCGCCATGCTCGCCATCGACCTGGGCCTGTTCCAGCGCAAAGCTCACGTGGTCAAACCCAAGGAGGCCGCTCTGTGGACGGCCACCTGGGTGACGCTGTCGATGCTGCTCGGCGTGGTGTTCTACTTCTGGCTCGGCTCCGAGAAGGCCGTGGAGTACATCACCGGCTACGTGCTCGAGTGGTCGTTGTCGGTGGACAACATCTTCATCTTCGTTCTGGTCTTCAACTACTTCCGGGTGCCGTTCAAGTTCCAGCAGCGCGTGCTGCTGTGGGGCATCCTGGGCGCGCTCGTCATGCGCGGTCTGATGATCGTCATCGGCGCAGCGCTCATCGAACAGTTCAGCTGGATCCTCTACGTGTTCGGCGCCTTCCTGCTGTTCACCGGCATCCGCATGCTCCTCTCCCGCGGCGACGACGAGCAGGACCTCAGTAAGAACCCGGCCATCAAGCTGGTCAGGCGCCTCATCCCCATCTCCAGCGAGTACGACGGCCAGAAGTTCTTCACGGTGCAGAACGGGGTGCGCATGGCGACCCCGCTGCTGCTGGCGCTGGTGGTCATCGAGTTCACGGACCTGCTGTTCGCCGTGGACTCCATACCCGCCATCTTCGCCATCACCACGGACCCGTTCATCGTGTTCACGGCCAGCATCATGGCGGTGCTGGGGCTCCGGTCCATGTACTTCCTGCTGGCGCACGTGGTGCACCGCTTCGTGTACCTGCAGACCGGTCTGGCGTTCATCCTGGTCTACATCGGCATGAAGATGCTGCTGCTGGACGTTCTGCACATCCCGGCGCTCGTCTCGCTGGCCGTCATCATCTCCATCCTCGCCATCAGCGTGGTGGCGTCGCTTCTCTGGGGCAAGCCGAAGGAGCCTACAGGGTAGCCACAGGCCCCGGAGCAGGAGCTGTCCGCCGACTAGTATCCACCCCTGCCGTGCGCATGTTGCGCCGAGCTGCTAAGATTTAGGCGTGACTAATGAGCCCGATGGCAGCACGGCGGACGCGCGCCTGTCCAGCTCGGTGGGCGATTACCTGAAGACCATCTGGTTGCTCTCCACGAACGGGGGCGGCTCGGTCGGCACCGGGGAGATCGCCCGCGAGCTGGGCGTGACCGCTCCCTCCGTCACGGGCATGCTGGGCAAGATGCATAGCCAGGGGCTGGTGATCTACCAGCCGTACAAGGGCGCCGAGCTCACGGCCGAGGGGCTCCGGGAAGCCGTGCGCCTGGTCCGCCGCCACCGCCTGCTGGAGACGTTCATGATCACGGAGCTGGGCTTCGGCTGGGACGAGGTGCACGCGGAGGCGGAACTCATGGAGCACGTGGTCTCGGACGAGTTCACCGAGCGCCTGGCCAAGCACCTGGGCCAGCCGCAGTTCGACCCCCACGGCGACCCCATCCCTCGGGCGGACGGCTCCATGCCCACGGCGCCGCACACGCCTTTGGCGCTCCTTCAGATGGGCGAACGGTTCGTGGTCCACCGCGTACCCTCGCAGGAGAGCGAGGTCCTCGCCTACCTCGAGAGCATGGGTGTGGAGCCGGGGGCCGAGCTCAGGCTCAAGCAACGGGAGCCTGGCGGCAACCTGCTCATCCTGGAGCGCACGGTGCCCGGCGAGCCGGGCGCCACCCAGCAGCTCTCGCTCTCGCGCGAGATGGCGGGGCTGGTTCTGGGGCAGGTGCTCGACCGTAGCGGAGCCCCATCGGCCGGTCCGGAAGCCAACGCCACCTAGTTGCAACCCGGCATCGGGAGCTAGCCAGGGCGGGCGGAACATAGGCCACGCTTAGGCGATCCCGCCCGGCATGTGTGCGACCCACCCGCTCCCTGGTGGTCATCTTCGTTGACAAGGCTTGCCTTCATCTTTATATTAGGCATACCTAAGTCCGGCGGGTTGGGTCAGCGAATAACCCCCTGCCCGCCGGACCGCCCTTGGAGACCATAGATGCCACTGCGTGACCTCATCCAGCAGCTACCTTCCAGCAAGAAGCTCCTCGGGCTGCTTGCTGCCGCGCTCCTCTCAGCCCTTGTCGGCCTGCCGACCGCCTACGCCCAAGGCGGACCACCGCGCGTGGTGGCCACCGTGGGCATGATCGGGGACGTGGCCAGCGAACTGGCCGGCAGCTGCGCCGACGTGCGCACCATGATCGGGCCAGGTTCGGATCCTCACCTCTACCGGGCCAGCGCCGGCGATGTCCGCCTCCTCGAGCAGGCAGATCTGGTGCTCTACAGCGGCCTCCACCTGGAGGCCGGCCTGGCACGGGTGCTCGAGAACTTCTCCCGCCGCACACCCACGGTGGCCGTGGCCGAAGAGGCCGTGGCAGCTGAACGACTCATAGCCACCAGCCCCACCGTCTTCGACCCCCACGTGTGGATGGACGTGTCGCTCTGGCGCGGGGCCAGCGCGGTCATAGCCGCAGCGCTCACCGAGCTCCTGGCCGACTCCCCCGACTGCGTGCAGCAGGTACGGGAGCGGGCCGGCGCCTACGCGGCGCTGCTGGGGGACCTGCACGGGTGGAGCCAGGAGGCCATCGCCTCCATCCCGGAGGAGCAGCGCATCCTCGTTACCGCTCACGACGCCTTCGCCTACTTCGGACGGGCCTACGGTATCCACGTGGAAGGCATCCAGGGCATCAGCACGGAGACGGAAGCCGCCGTGGCCGACATCCGCCGAGTGGCCCAGCTCATGGTGGAGCGGCAGATCCCCTCCCTCTTCCTGGAGAGCACCATCAACCCCCGCACCGTCACCGCGGTGCTGGAAGCCGTGGAGCAGCGTGGCGGCACCGCCGAGGTCGGCAGCGAACTGTACGCCGACGCCCTTGGCACGCAGGGTCAGCCGGAAGGCACCTACGTGGGCATGGTCCTGCACAACGTTCGAGCCATGACCCTGGCGCTGGGCGGCAACCTGCCGGAGCTGCCCGACACGGTGGCCGCCTGGGAGGCCCGCTGGTGAACCGCACCCCTCACCATGCCGCCCAACCGGTGGCGCGCACCGAGAACGCCACGGTGCGCTACGGACGCGAGCCCGCCATAGAGGACGTATCTCTCGAGGTGCCGCGCGGGGTGATGGCAGCCATCGTGGGTCCCAACGGCGCGGGCAAGAGCACCTTGCTCAAGCTGCTTCTGGGTCTACACGACGACTACCAGGGCCAGGTGCAGCTGCTCGGCGCCGATCCCGCAGCCGGCCGTCACCGCGTGGGCTACGTACCCCAGCGCTCCACGGTGGACTGGGAGTTCCCGGCCAACGTGCTGGACGTGGTGCTGATGGGCCTCTACCGCGAGCTGGGGCCGCTGAGGCGCATAGGCAGAGTACAGCGCGATAAGGCCCGCGCGGCTCTTGAGGAGGTCGACATGGCGCGCTTCGAGAAGCGGCAGATCGGCCAGCTCTCCGGCGGTCAGCAGCAGCGGGTCTTCCTCGCTCGCGCGCTGGTGCAGCAAGCGGAGCTCTACCTGCTCGACGAGCCGTTCGCCGGCGTGGACGCCGCGAGCGAGGCCGCGCTCGTGCGGGTACTCAAGCGCCTCAACGCCGAAGGCGCCACCGTGCTGGCCGTGCACCACGACCTGAACACCCTCGAGCGGTACTTCGACTGGTTGGCGCTGCTCAACGTGCGACTAGTGGCGCAGGGACCCCTGGTCACCACCATGACGGCCGATAACCTGGCCGCTGCCTACGGCGGGCGGCTGCCGCGCATGGACGACGCCCAAGCCCAGGCGGGCACTCTGCAGGACGGCGCGACGCCATCCCACGCGCCCAACGGACTGGCCTGAAGCCATGTGGGAGCTGCTGCAGGACCCCACCGTCATCACCGTGGCGCTCGGCGCCCTCATGCTGGGCGGTACCGCGGGCGCCCTCGGCACCTTCGCGGTGCTGCGGCGCCAGAGCCTGCTGGGCGACACCATGTCGCACGCGGCCTTGCCGGGCGTGGTGCTCGGCTACCTCATCGCCGGCGGCCGCAGCCTGCCGTTCATGCTGGGCGGCGCACTGGTCACCGGCCTGGCGGCGGCCCTGCTGGCCGTTGCCCTCTCCCGACGCCGCGGTGTGAAGGGCGAGTCCGCTTTGGGCGTCGGCCTGGGAACCGGCTTCGCGCTCGGCGTCGTGCTGCTCTCCTTCGTGCAGCGCCAACCCGACGCCGGCAGCGCAGGCTTGGAGCAGTTCCTCTTCGGACAGGCCGCCGCCACCCTGCGGTCGGATCTGGTGACGATCGGCGTGCTCGGCGCCCTGTCGCTGACGGTGGTGGCGCTCCTCTTCCGGAAGCTCAAGCTGACCATCTTCGATCCCCACTTCGCGCGCGCCAACGGTGTCCGGGTCGGCCGCTACGAGGCTCTCAGCACGGGTCTCATGGCCGTGGCCATCGTGGTGGGGCTCGAGCTCGTGGGCGTGGTGCTCATGTCGGCGCTGGTGGTGGCGCCCGCGGCCGCCGCCAGGCAGTGGACGGGCTCGCTGAGCGGCATGGTCTGGCTGGCGGGCTGCATCGGCGCTGGCAGCGCCCTCACGGGCGCGCTCATCAGCGCCGCGGTGCCCGGCATGGCCACCGGGCCCACCGTCGTGCTGGTAGCCAGCCTCGTGGTGGCGCTCTCGCTCCTGGCGGCACCACGCCGCGGTCCCGCTGGCGAGGGAGCGTAAGGATGCTCGAAGCCGCACAGTCGCTGCTCGACTCCCCCTCCTTCGTCATAGTGGCCACGGGCATCCTCACGGGCGCCTCCGCGGCGCTGCTCGGCACCTTCCTGGTAGTGCGCGGACAGGCCATGCTGACGGACGCCATCAGTCACGGCGTGGTGTTCGGGGTAGCCGTCACCTTCCTCCTCACGGGCAGTGCCACGGGCCCGCTCCAACTGCTGGGCGCGGCGGGCGCCGGACTGCTCACCGTGCAACTGACGGAGATGCTGGCGCGCAGCGGCAAGGTGAAGCGCGACGCCGCCACGGGCCTCGTGTTCCCCGCCCTCTTCGCAGCCGGCATCCTTCTGCTAGGGCTCTTCGCCCGGGACGCGCACGTGGACGTACATACCGTGCTGCTGGGCGAGATCGGCTTCGTGTGGCTGGACCGCGTACGGTTCCTGGGCCTCGAGGTGCCGCGTTCGCTGCTGGTGGTCAGCGTGGCCCTCCTGCTGAACGCCGCTTACGTGGCGCTCTTCTTCAAGGAACTAACTGCCGCCGCCTTCGACCCTGTGCTGGCCAAGCTGCAGGGCCTGCGGCCGCGGCTGGTGACGGGCGGCCTACTCGCCCTCACGTCGTTCACCGCGGTGGCGGCCCTCGACGCCGTCGGGGTGGTGCTCTTCGTGGCGTTCGCCATCACACCGGCGGTGGTAGGACGGCTGGCCTGTCAGCGCCTGCCGGGCATGTTGCACACCGCCGTGGTCGTGGCCACCGCCTCGGCCGTGGTCGGTTACCAGGTAGCCGTGGCCCTGGACCTCTCCATCGGCGGCATCATGGCGCTACTCACCGCTGCACCCCTGCTGGTGCTGCTGCCGTTAACGGCCCCGAGGAAGCGCCGAGCCTGACGATCCACGCTAAGGCGGCAGGCCAGTCACCGATCCAACCCGAGCATCCATCGCAGGCAGGGCGGAGCCGGGTTCGAACCGCTGCCCTGCCCCCTACCTGACATTCCTAATCCTGATAAGCTCACTCAGCTTTGCGGGCAGGCGCGCCTCCTACGACGCAGCCTTCGCGGAGCGCCCTCCAGGAGAGGGCGATCGGTTCGCCCGCTTGAAAGGAAACACCATGACTCTGCCCAGAACCAAGAGTTGGTCGGGACCGAACCACACCGGAGAGGTCCAGGTGAACCTCGTAGAGACCGTAGGCCGCCGCGTACTCACCGTGAGCCGCGTGGAGGACCTGACGCCCAACTTCCGCCGCGTGTACCTCACCGGCGAGGATCTGCAGGGCGGCTTCCCCTACGTGCGCCTGGCGCCCACGGATCACGTCAAGGTCCTCTTCCCTCAGCCCGGCAGCGAAGAAGTCGTCATCCCCACGCGCGGCCCCAAGGGTTGGATAACGGAGGACGGCGCACCCGCGCCCATCTTCCGCGACTACACCGTGCGCGGCTGGCTGCCCGGCAGCAACGAGCTGGTCCTGGAGTTCGTCATCCACGGCGAGGGCGCTGCCTCCGAGTGGGCCGCTCACGCCAGGGTGGGCATGAAGCTGGGCGTCCTCGGACCCCGCGGCAACAAGGTCTTCCCCGAGAACTACGCGTGGTACCTGCTGGCCGGCGACGAGTCGGTACTGCCCTCACTGGGCCGCTTCGCCGAGGAGTTGCCCAGCACCGCGCGGGCGCACATCGTGGTGGAGGTGGCCAACGCAGGCGAGCAGCGTGTGCTCACCGCCAGGCCCGGCATCGAGGTTACATGGGTGCTGCGCGACGAAGAGGGCGAAGGTGGGCTGGAGCGGGCGTTGAGGGCAGTAAGCCTGCCGGCGGGCGACGACTGGTTCGTCTTCGCCGCCGGCGAGGCCACCGCCCTGAAGCCGATCCGGGACTACTTCCGCCTGGAACTGGGCTTGCCGCGCGAGCGCGTGGTGGTGGACGGCTACTGGAAACGCGGCCTGGCCAACCTGGACCACCACTCCATCGACCTGAACGCCGACTGAGCGCCGATCCTCTCAGGGACGCCCGCTAGGCACGGGCTTGGGCGTCAGCTCGGTGATGGGCGGCAGCTCCGGCAGTTCCACCACTGGCTGACGGCCCGTGAGAGTGTGGAGGAACGCGGTGATGGCGGCCACCTCGTCGTCCGTGAGCTCCTGCCCCAGCTGGGCCGAGCCCATGATGCGCACGGCGTCCTCGAGCTCCCACACCACGCCGGAGTGGAAGTAGGGCGGCGTTATGGCCACGTTCCGCAGGGTGGGCGACTTGAAGGCGTAGCGGTCCGCCTCCACGTTGGTGATGGCGAAGCGGCCCACGTCACCCGGCGGCAGGATCTCCGCGTCGGGCCGTTCGACGACGCCGAAGGGGTAGTAGGCGGTGCCACCTACGTTGACGCCCTGGTGGCAGGCAGCGCATCCGCGGCTGATGAAGAGGTCCAGGCCCGTGCGCTCCTGTTCGCTCAGCGCCGTGGTGTCGCCGCGCAGGAACCGGTCGAAAGGCGCGTCCGGCGTCAGCAGGGTGGACTCGAAGACCTCGATGGCCAGCGCGATGTTCTCGAACGTCACGGGATCCTGGGACCCCGGGAAGGCGGCGCCGAACATCTGCACGTAACCGGGCATGCTGGAGAGCGTGTTGAGGACCCGCTCGGGCGTGTTGTTCATCTCGAGAGCGTCCTGGATGGGGCCCACGGCTTGGGCGGCCAGGTCCTGGGCGCGACCGTCCCAGAACTGCGCCAGGTTGAACACGGCGTTCAGCACGGTGGGCGAGTTACGGCCGCCGCGCTGCCAGGCGTGGCCCAGGGAGCGTGGCTGGAGGTCCACGCCCGCCGTGCCGAGATTGTGGCAGCTGTTGCAGCTTATGAACCAGCTGGACGACAGGCGCGGATCGAACCAGAGCGCCCGCCCCAGCGCTTCCTTCTCGGCCGTGAACGGGTTGTTCTCCAGCAGCGGTATCTCGGTAGGGATGGGTTCGAACATGGCCTGGGCCCGCGTGAGGAGCACGTCCTCAGTCTCCTCTTGCTGCGCCTCACCACTTCGGGAGGGGTCGTCCGGGGTGGTGGGCGGCGCCGGCGGCTCGGCAGTTCCCTGCAGGTAGCCGATGCCGGCCAGACCGAGGACTAGCGCGGACGCTATGACCAGGAGGGCGCTTCTCATCGTGCGGGCACTTCTCATGGAGCTATCTCCTTCGCCACGAGGCTTGCGTTGCGACTGGGACGGACTTTCCCGGGCATGAGGCCCGTGCTCGGGTGATGAGATTCTAAGCAGCGCACTCGCGCGGTGCCGCGCCCACGTCACGCGCGGCGCGTGGCCAGCGGCTTTCTCAGACTAGGCCCCTCATGACGTGCGGCTCCTCCGGGAGAGGCTCAGGCCTCACCCAGGTACGCCTGAGTGTCCAGTACGCCCTCGAGCGCGAATTCGCCCTCCCCTGTCACGAAGCGAGCTTCGAGAGTCGTCCGGGAACCGTTGCGGACGATCAGTAGCTCGGGCAACGTGCCGACCGCCTCGAGTACGGCGCTCAAGGCGTCCGCCTCCGGGTGCTCGACCGTCAGGCTCGTGAGTTCCGCCGCCGGCTCGGCGCGGCTGGATGGATGCTCCGAGCCCTGCCAGTCGATGAAGAACGGTAGCGCACCGCCGAACCGGTGGCCCCGCGGGAACACTAGCTGCCAGGTGAGTTCGCTGCCGTCCGGCAGCCGCCGGCCGCCGGCTACGCGCTTCGTGGCCACGCCGGCAGCGGTCAGGCGCGCCTCCACCTGATCGGCCGCGCCGCCCCGCACGCACCAGGCCTGCAGGGACGGAGCCGCCAGGCGCCTGAAGAGCCTGGCCCACGGGCCGTCCCCGCCCGGCTCGGGCGCGATCAGCTCCAGGTACCTGCCGACTCCCAGCCCCACGAGGGCGTTGTGGGTGCCCCAAGCGTCGTGCCGACCGCCCGGAGCGGCCTTCGGACCGCCCTTCCGCAGCAGGTCGCGCCTCAGCTCCGCCAAGTCGGGGCCGGCGTAGAGCAGGTGGTCCAGTTCGGTGCGCGCCATGGGGTGACCTTCCTAGCGGATGACTACGGTGTTGCCGCCCTGCTAGACCGCCTCGAGCACACCCTTCTCGGGCGCCCCCGGCTCCACCTGGCCGAGTTCCCGCAGCACCGCGCCGATGAAGATGCGAGCGGTGACCAACATGGACCGTTCGTCGACGTCGAAGCGGGGATGGTGGTGCGGGTAGACGGCCTTTAGCTCCTCGTTCCTGCCGCCCACGAAGAAGAAGGAGCCCGGCACCTTCTGCAGGTAGTAGGCGAAGTCCTCGCCGCCCATCATGGGAGCCAACTCCTCCACGTTGTCGGCTCCGACGACCTCCTTCGCCACCTCGGTCACCAGCGCCGTCTGCTCCTCGTGGTTCACCACCGTGGGGTAGCCGAAAACGTACTCCAGCTGGCCCTCGGCGCCGAAGGCGGAGCACACCTGCTCCACGATCCGCTCCAGCGAGGCCTTCACGTTCACGTGCACCTCGGGGTCGAAGACGCGCACGGTGCCGCGCATGTGGACGCTCTCGGGGATGACGTTGAAGGCGTTGCCGCCGTTGATGGAGCCGATGGTCACCACGGCCGACTTCAGGGGATCCGTCTGACGCGAGACTATCTGCTGCAACGCGAGGATGAGGTGGCTGGCCACCACCACCGGGTCCACCGTCACGTGGGGCGTCGCGCCGTGACCGCCCTTGCCCTGCACGGTCACCTCGAAGGAGTCGGCGGTGGCCATGGCCGGGCCGACTATGGTGCCGACCTTGCCGATATCCAGGGGCGAGTGCACGTGGGCGCCGTAGATGACATCGACACCGTCGAGGCAGCCGTCTTCGATCATGGGCTTGGCGCCGCCGGGCGTGACCTCCTCGGCGAACTGGTGGATGAACACGACGTTGCCGCGGAGCTGGTCGCGCACCTCGGCGAGGACCTGGGCCACCCCCAGCAGGCCGGCCGTGTGGATGTCGTGACCGCAGGCGTGCATGACGCCAGGCACGGTGGAGCGGTAGGGCACGTCCTTGAGGTCGTGGATGGGCAGAGCGTCGAAGTCCGCGCGTAGCGCGACGGTTCTGCCGGGCATGCCGCCACGCAGTGTGGCAACGACGCCCCGGCCGCCCACCTCGGTGCGCACCTCCAAACCGAGAGCGCGGTGGAACTCCGCGATGCGCTGCGGGGTGCGCACCTCGTGGAAGGAGAGCTCCGGGTGCATGTGGAGATCGCGACGGAACTCCACCAACTCCGGGTAGAGGGACTCGAGACGAGCGAACAGGTTCTGTTGCATGAGCTAGATTACCCGACCCACGCGCCAACCATAGCCATCAGCCGATACCCATCCGGCCAGTTCTGATGTAACCTCAGGCGCAGGAGGTACAACCTATGAAGGCCGTCCTACGCGCGTTCGTGGCCGGACTGTTGCTACTTGGCTCGGTTCAGGCACAAGAGACCTTCCGTATCGCCATCGGTGTAGACGCCGATAGCCTCGACCCCGTACAGGGAACGACCACCACGGTCGACAACATCGTCGACTACATGGCCGAGACGCTCATCGGCATCGACGAAGCCGGTGGCCTGGTGCCGCTACTGGCCACGGACTGGTCGGTCTCCTCGGACGGCCTGCAGTTCGAGCTCACCTTGCGCGAGGGCGTGGTCTTCCACGACGGCACTCCGCTCACCGCCGACGTGGTGAAGTGGAACCTCGAGCGCCTGCGCGACCCTGCCGTCAACGTGCCGCGCCGCGGTGTGTACACGGTCATCGAGGACGTAGAGGTCGTGGACGACCTGCACCTCCGGCTGCACCTGGCCAACCCTTATCCCGCTCTGGACGGCGCTCTCACCCAGACCACCGCCGCCATCCTCTCGCCCGCCTCGGTCGAAGCGGAGGGCAACAGCTACGAGAACGTCACCCGGCCCGTCGGCACCGGCCCTTACACCTTCAACTCGCGCTCCTTCGGGGAACGCATCGAGGTGACCCGCTTCGACGACTACTGGGGCGAGATCCCGTACTACGAGCGCGTGATCTTCAACGTGGTGCCGGAAGCCACCACTCGGGAGAGCCTCCTGCTCAGCGGCCAGGTCGACATGATCCTCCTGCCGCCCACCTCGGACATCCCGGCCCTCAACGCCAACCCCTCCGTCGAGGTGGTGATGGGCCCCAGCAACCGCACCATCTTCATCGTCATCAACACCACCAAGCCCGGCCTCGACGACGTGCGCGTCCGCCAGGCGCTGAACTACGCCGTGGACAAGGAAGCCATCATCCAGGGCATCCTCTTCGGCGCCGCCGTGCCGATGGACGGCCCCATGGCCGACAGCCTGTTCGGCTACCACCGCACCGGCATGTACGAGTACGATCCCGAGCGCGCGCGCGAGCTCCTGGCCGAAGCCGGCATCGAGCCGGGAGAGCTGGAACTGGACTTCATGTCGCCAACCGGCCGCTACGTGCAGGACTTCCCCGCTTCGCAGGCCATTGCCAACTACCTGGCCGACGTGGGCGTGCGCGCCAACGTGCGCACCATGGACTGGCCCACCTACATCGCCACCATGACCCAGCCGCGCGAGACGAACGAGACCAACCTGCACCTGCTCGGCTGGGCGCCGGCCTTCCTCGACGCCTCGCAGCAGATGCAGCAGTTCCATCCGTCCCAGCACCCGCCCGCCGGCCTGGCTACCTCCTTCTACACCAACCCCGAGGCCGTGCGTCTGATGGACGAGGCGGCCAGCACCATCGACCCGGAAGTGCGTGCCCAGCTGTACGCCGAAGTGTCGGAGGTCATCTGGCACGACGCGCCCTGGATCTTCCTCTGGGTCCAGAGCTTCCCGATGGTTCACTCCGCCGACGTGACCAACATCTGGGGCCTCCCCAACGAGAAGTTCTACGCCGTCTACGCGCGCCCGGCCGACTGACGGAGCGCTAGGCATGACGGGCCGGCCAGGCCCGAGAGAACGCAGGTGGGTCACCCCTACACGGGGTGGCCCACCCCCACAAGGGCGCGACCCCGCTAGAGGTGCCCCTATCTGATTCCATGACTATCGGGAGAACGTGTCTACCTATCTGTTACAACGCATCATCGGTGTGGCCCTCACCGTCTTCTTCGTGGCCATCACTATCTTCCTCATGGTCCGTCTGTTGCCCGGCGACCCGGCGCGGGTCATCGCGGGGATGCTCGCCAGCCAGGAGGAGGTGGAAAGGACCCGTGTACGTTTGGGCCTCGACCAGTCGCTCTGGCGTCAAGGGGTGATATTCGTCGGCGACCTGTTCCAGGGCGACCTGGGAACCTCCGCCCGCACGGGCAACCCCGTGACTCAGGAGATTGGCCAGCGCTTCGGTGCCACCCTGTGGCTGGCCACGGCCAGCACGGTGCTGGCCGTGCTCATCGGCATACCGCTCGGCACTCTGGCCGCGAGGCACGCCGGCCGATTGGTCGACCTTCTGGTATCCACCGTGGTCCTCTTCGGCATAAGCATGCCCGTCTACTGGTTGGGGCTGATGCTGATAATCGTGTTCTCCATCAGGCTCAGGTGGTTACCGGCGGCCGGTGCGGAGGGGCCGCTGTCCATCATCCTGCCGGCGGTGACGTTGGCGTTCTTCTCCATGGCTTTCGTGGCCCGCATAACCCGCTCCAGCATGCTCGAGGTTCTGCATCAGGACTACGTGCGCACCGCCGTGGCCAAGGGGGTGCGGCGCAGGGCCGTGGTGTGGCGCCACGCGCTCAGGAACGCCCTTGCGCCCGTGATCACCGTGGTGGGGCTGCAGTTCGGCGAGCTGCTCGGCGGGGCCATCCTCACGGAGACGGTCTTCGGTTGGCCCGGCTTGGGCCGTCTGCTGGTGGATTCGATCTTCGCCCGCGATTACCCGGTGGTACAGGGTCTGGTCATCGTGTTCGCCCTGCTCTTCGCGCTGGTGAACCTGGCCGTGGACCTGACCTACTCGCTCATCGACCCGAGGGTGCGCTATGGCTGAACCCGCCTCCAACGCCGCCCCGACCACCGCCGTAACGGCGCGCCGCAGGCGCGGCCTCATGGGCAACGACACCGTCAAGCGCCTGCTGCGCAGCCCGAGCGCAGTGGCTGGCGCGGTGATAGTGCTGCTACTGATCCTCGCCGGCATCTTCGCGCCGCTCCTCACGCCGTTCGATCCGGTGCGGCAGGACCTGCGGTCGGTGCTGCAGCCACCTTCCGCCACGCACCTGCTGGGAACGGACAACCTGGGCCGGGACGTGCTGGCGCGCATCCTCTACGGGGCACGCCTCACTCTGTTCATCGGCGCCTTCGCCGTGGGGGTGGGCCTGCTGTTCGGCGTGCCGCTGGGGATCATCTCCGGTTACTACCGCGGCATCGCGGATCAGGTGATCCAGCGCCTGATGGACCTGATGCTCTCCTTCACTAGCTTCCTTCTGGCACTCACCCTCGTGGCTCTACTCGGAGTCGGCCTCACGAACGTGATCGTGGCCGTGGGCATAGCCACCATCCCACGGTTCGCACGGCTGGTGCGGAGCACGGTGCTCAGCTTGCGGGAGGTGACCTACATCGAGGCCTCTCAGGCGCTGGGCGCACCGGACCGACGCGTGCTCCTGAAGCACGTACTGCCCAACTCGCTTGCACCCGTGATCGTTCAGGCCACGCTGTC
>CAYXUE010000010.1:41687-50940 GCA_964467885.1 uncultured bacterium
GCCGGGCTCTCCTCCGCCTATCACCTGAAACGGCGCGGGCTCACCCCCGGCCGCGGGTTCCTCGTGCTGGATTCTCGCTCCGTTCCGGGCGGCGCCTGGAGCGAGCGCTGGCCCTCCCTGACGCTCAGCACCGTGAACCGCATCCACGACCTGCCCGGCATGGCGTTCGACGAGGTCGTGGACACGTCGGACCATCAGGTGCAGGCCCGGACGGCCGTGCCGCGCTACTTCGCGGCTTACGAAGAGAAGTTCGACCTGCAGGTGCGGCGCCCAGTGCAGGTGGAGAGCGTTAGCTACGAGGGGCCGGGGGCGGAGGACCGCCTGCGCATCACGACCGACAGGGGGCAGATCAGCGCGCGCGGGCTGATCAACGCCACGGGAACGTGGGACTCGCCTTACGTACCCCACTACCCGGGCGTGGAGCGCTTCCGCGGACGCCAACTCCATACGCGCGACTACCGTAGCGCCGAGGAGTTCCGGGGGCAGCACGTCGTCGTGGTGGGGGCGGGCATCTCGGCCGTGCAACTGCTGGACGAGATCTCGCAGGTCACCAGCACCACCTGGGTGTCGCGCCGCCCGCCCGACTTCCGTGAGGGTCCCTTCGACGAGAACGCGGGGCGGCGGGCGGTGGCGCAGGTGGACGAACGCGTGCGGGAAGGGCTGCCGCCGCTGTCGGTCGTCTCGGTCACGGGCCTGCCCGTGACCCCGCGCATAGAAGCCATGCGGCGACGCGGCGTGCTGGCACGCCGCCCCATGTTCAGCGAGGTGCTGGAGAACGGGGTGAAGTGGGCCGACGGCACCGTGCAGCAGGCGGGCGTGATCCTGTGGTGCACGGGCTTCCGCCACACCCTCAACCACCTCGAGCCCCTCGGGCTGCAGGAGCCTTCGGGTGGGATAAGGATGACGGGGCGCCTGGCCACGCAGGTGGCCGCCGACCCCCGTGTGCACCTGGTGGGCTACGGACCCTCCGCCTCCACCATCGGCGCCAATCGCGCCGGGGGCGCCGCCGCCTCGGAACTGCTGGCGCATCTCGGTCTTCCCTGAGCGCCCTGCCGCTTCGTCCCTCAAGCCTTCCGAGCGGCAGCCCTGGGACCTGAGGCCTGGTAGCCGGGACCGCCTGAGCGCATACGCGGGAGTCCGCTGCTGGACGTGATGAACGGGGCGGAGAAGCTCTCATCTTCTGCTATCTTCCAGTCCTAGACAGCTACTTGCCCACGCTTACCACCTACGTTATGGAGGCTCCGCAATGGCAGACACCGACAAGGAACTGGAGAAGATGCGCAAGGACGTGGAGGCCCTCAAGGCTCAGTTGGCGACGCTGTCCGAGGACGGCGGCGAACTGTTGGCCTCGGCCCGCCAGAAGCTAGAGCAGGAAGCCGAGAGGCTGGTCGGCAACCTCAAGAGCGCCAGCGCCACGGCGGCCAAGAAGGGTGAGGAGCTTGTCCACCAGGCGGAGGACAAGATCAGCGACAACCCTTGGGTCTCCGTGGCCGCCACGCTGGGTATCGGCGTCGTCATCGGCATGATGCTGCGCAGGCGCTAGACCCGGCCCGTGCTTAGAAGGGTCACCGATTACGTACTAGCACTACTCGAGCTGCTCGAGGCGGAGGTCCGCAGCTTCAAGTCGGGCCTCGTCCGTACCGGAACCACGCTGAGCATGGTGGTCGTCGGCATGCTCCTACTGGGCGCCGCGGCCGCCGTGCTCGGCTGGGCGGCGTACCTGGCTCTGGTGCCCTTACTCGGACGCCCTGGCGCCGCCGCATGCTGCGCCCTGGTGCTCGCCATACTCGGGGTCATCTTCCTATGGACCGCAAGCTCACGCCGCAGCAAGAACTGACCGCCACCAAGAAGCGGCTCCGCACGTACGCCAGCCGCGTGGACGGCTCCCTGGCGCGTGGCCGCCGGGTCGGCTCACTGGTGCTTCAGGCCAGGAGAACCGGACTGCTGAAGTACGGCGTGATAGCGGCGGCACTGCTCGGTTTGCTAGGTGCCGTTAAGCCGAGGCGTGCGCGCGGTCACTGGAAGAAGTGACCGCGGCTTACATATTGGGCCCTAAGCGCATCCCGCCGTATTGGTCCCCGGACCGCACACCTACGGACAGCGTTAGGTAGTCTCACCGGGCCCCGAACTCACTTACGTCCTCCACGCCCTCCCGCGCCCCTTGCTCAGCCTCGGAGGACGGAAGTGACCCTACATACCACCCTTCTCCAAGCTGCAGCCGCCTTCACCTCAGTGACGAGACCCCAAGGCCCCGCTGCAGCCCGCATCAACGAGCTCTGGTGGGTCATGTTCTGGATAGCCACCGTGGTCTGCGTGGTGGTCTTCGTCCTGCTGGTTCTCGCGGTGGTGCGCCCCAGGGGCTCACAGCGCAGCCGACCCCTCTCCGAGCGCTTCGTGGTGGTCAGCGGCGCGGTAGTCCCCGCGGTGATCCTCGTGGGCCTGCTGGCGTACTCACTGGGCACGAACGAGGTGCTGGCCGCGCCCGCCGCCGACGAGGCGCTGACCATCGAGGTAGTAGGGCGTCAGTGGTGGTGGGAGGTGCGTTACCCGGAGAGCGGGGTCGTGACCGCCAACGAAGTGGTCATCCCCGTGGGCCAGCAGGTGCGGCTGGAGCTCACCAGCGTGGACGTGATCCACTCCTTCTGGGTGCCAGGGCTGAACGGCAAGATGGACCTGATACCCGGACAGGTCACGGAGCTACCCCTGCAGGCCGATGCGAGCGGCATTCATGAGGGCTTCTGCGCCGAGTTCTGCGGCATGCAGCACGCCAAGATGCTCATCAGCGTCATCGCCATGGAGCCAGCCCGTTTCGAGGAGTGGCTGGCGGCGCAGGCGCAACCGGCGCCGGCTCCCAGCTCGGACGTGGCGCTCGAGGGTCGGCAGATTTTCCTCGGCTCGGCCTGCGTCTACTGCCACACGGTGCGCGGCACCAACGCCAGCGGCAAGCTGGGACCGGATCTCACGCACGTCGCTTCGCGCGCCACCCTGGGAGCCGGGGCGTTGGCCAACACCCGCGGCAACCTGGCGGGCTGGATTGTGAACTCGCAAGCCATCAAGCCGGGCAACCGCATGCCGCCCATCTACCTGGACGGGCCCGAGCTGCAGGCGCTGCTGGCCTACATGGAGACCCTGCGCTGATGGCGCGGGGTGCGGCTGAGCGGTTCGAACGCACTTGGCGAGCGCCGACCGGTCTACCCGGCTGGTTCGCCACCGTCAACAACAACCCGCTCGGGGCGCGCTACATGATCACGGCCCTGGCGTTCTTCCTAGTGGCCGGCGTCATGGCGCTCTTCATGCGCACGCAGCTGATAGTCCCGGAGAACACGTTCCTCGACCCGGAGACCTTCAACCAGCTCTTCACCATGCACGGCTCCACCATGATGTACCTCTTCGTGGTGCCGTTCCTCGAGGGTCTGGCCAACTTCATCCTGCCCCCGCTCATAGGCGCGCGCGACCTGGCGTACCCGCGCGTGACCGCCTTCGGCTACTGGCTCTACCTCTTCGGCGGCATCATCTTCTTCTCCAGCTTCCTGGTGGGCGCCGTGCCGGACGCCGGTTGGTTCGCCTACACGCCGCTCTCGGGCGTCGACTTCTCGGGCCTAGGCATGGACTTCTTCCTCCTCGGGTTGGGCGCCATCGAACTGGGCGGCATCGCCACGGGCATCGAGCTGGCCGTCTCCATCCTCAAGCTGCGCGCGCCGGGCATGACGCTGGGCCGCATGCCGCTCATGGCCTGGGCGCTTCTGGTCATGGCACTGGCCATAATCTTCGCCTTCACCGTGCTGCTGGTGGCCACGCTCTTCCTGGAGTTGGACCGCGCAGCGGGCTTCCGCTTCTTCGACCCCACCGGCGGCGGCAACCCGCTGCTGTGGCAGCACATGTTCTGGATCTTCGGTCACCCGGAGGTCTACATCATGTTCATCCCGGCCACCGGCATCGTCTCCATGATCGTGCCCACCTTCGCCCGTAGGCAGCTCACCGCCTACCTGCTAGTGGTGCTTGCCCTCATCGTCACGGGTTTCGTGAGCTTCGCGCTGTGGGCGCACCACATGTTCACCACGGGCCTGCCGCTCGTGGCCGCCGGCTTCTTCACGGCCGCCAGCTTCATGATCGCCATCGCCAGCGGCACGCAGATCTTCGCCTGGATCGCCACGTTGTGGCGCAGCCGGCCGCGCTTCAAGACGCCCCTGATGTTCGTTCTGGGCTTCGTGGTCATCTTCATGCTCGGCGGGGTGACGGGCGTCATGGTGGCCTCCATGCCGCTCGACGCGCAGGTGCACGACACCTACTTCGTGGTGGCGCACTTCCACTACGTGCTCATCGGCGGCGTGGTCTTCCCCATCTTCGCGGGCCTCTACTACTGGATGCCGCTACTCCTGGGGAAGCTGCTGAACGAGCGCCTGGGCCACTGGAACTTCTGGCTGGCGTTCATCGGCTTCAACCTGACCTTCTTCCCCATGCACATCGCCGGCCTGCGCGGCATGCCCCGCAGGGTCTACACCTACCAGGAGGGGTTGGGCATCGGTGGTTACAACATGCTGTCCACCATCGGCTCCTACCTGCTGGCGCTGGGCTTCCTGCTCTTCTTCGTCAACTTCGTGATGACCTGGCTACGGGGCAGGAAATCCGAGGAGAACCCGTGGCGGGCGGGCACACTCGAGTGGGCGGTGCCGGTGCCTGCGCCCAACTACAACTTCCAGGCGCCGCCCGTGGTGGACAGGCGCTACCCGTTGTGGAAGAGCGCTGGCGATGACGTGGTGCAGCGTGAGCCCGCGGAACTGGAGTTCGTGGAGGAGCTGCGCGTGGAGCCCGATCATCACCGCGCCACGCTGGTGACCAGCGTGGTGAACGCCGAACCGCAGGGGCTGTGGAACCTGACGGGTCCCAGCTACGTCCCCGTGCTCACCGCCTTCAGCGTGACCATGGTGGCGTTGGGGCCCATCGTGCAGGCCTACTGGTTGATGGCGCTGGGGGCGGCCGCGGCCATCGTGCTTCTGGCCATCTGGCTCTGGCCCAGCCCCGACGAGCGGGAGCGGCTGCTACACGACCCACTGAACGAGAGGCTGAACCTGCCACTGGAGGGCCGCGGCACCCGCGAGGCAGGCTGGTGGGGCGTCATGCTCTTCCTCGTGGCCGTGGGCGCGGCCTACGGCATCTGCCTCTTCGCCTACTTCTACCTGCGGCTCTACTCCGGCGTCTGGCCTCAGGACGGCCTGCCCCTGCCCGACCTCACGGTGGGCGGCGCGCTGGTGGTGCTGCTCCTGACCAGCATGGTGCAGATGAGCGGCGGCGCCAGGGCCATCCGCGAGGGGAACACCGGCGCACTATCCGTCAGACTCTGGACCGCGCTGCTCATGAGCGTGGCGGTGCTCGCCCTGCTCGGCTACATGGTGTTCTCCGCCGGCTTCGCGCCGCAGGACAACGCCTACGCATCCGTCTACTTCGCACTCGCGGGCCTGACCATGTTCACCACCTTGCTGGCGTCGGCGCTCTGCGGCGCACTGATCCTGAGGAACCGCCGAGGACACTTCGACGAGAGGTTCAACGCTTCCGTGCAGCACACGGCCATGGTCTGGAACTTCGCGGCCGCGGCCAACGTAGTGACGCTTGCGGTAGTGCAACTCACGCCGCACCTAGTTTGAGGAGCAGCCTGTGACCACGCTTCCCAGGGAACCAGCGAGGCGCGAGCGGCCGGGGCCGGCTCTCTGGTTCGGCCTGCTGGGCGGTGCCGGGGCCTGGGCGGTCCAGTTCCTCGTGGGCTACTTGGTGACTGAGAGCATGTGCGTGGCGGCTTCCAGCGGTGACGGTGGCGTGATCACCGGCAGCGTGGTGGCAGTGATCGTGGTGTCGGTGGTGGCATTCGGGGTGGCGGTCGCCGCCACCCTGGCCGGCAGGCGCGTGTGGCAACAGGGCCGCGAGCGGGGCGAGGTGCCATCGGGTGGCACGGGCTGGACGGGGCTGGCCGGCATGCTCCTCAGCGGCACCTTCGCCTTCATCATCCTGGCGCAGGTCCTGCCCCTCTTCCTGGCGGGAGGGTGCGCGTGAACGGCGACGGCATGCGGTTGCGAACCGCCCTGGCGCCCCTGGTGTTCGCCGGTGTGGCGAGCGCCCATCCGGGCGAGCCGCCGGCGCCCCACGACCTGTGGAGTGCCTGGAACCTCTCGCCCTTCACGCTGCCCACGCTGTTGCTGGTGGGGTTCCTCTACTGGCGGGGCTACACGCGTCTGCGGCGCGCGGGCGCCCGGCCCGGGCTGCGCAACCGCGCCGTCGTGCGGCCCTGGCAGGCGCTCTGCTTCCTCTGGGGTCTGCTGGCCCTGCACGTGGCTCTCGTCTCTCCCCTCGATGCGCTGGGCAGCAGCCTGCTCAGCGCCCACATGGCGCAGCACATCATCCTGCTGGTGGTGGCTCCGCCCCTTCTCGTGCTGGCCAGCCCCGGCTACGTGCTGCCCTGGGCGTTCCCGCTGGGCACCAGGCGCCGCGTGGCCGGCTGGTGGCACGGTCGGGACGTTGGCCGCCTGACCGGACCCATCTCCCGGGCGCTCTTCACGCCCCTAGCCGCTTCGCTGCTCTACGCCGCGGTGGTTTGGGTGTGGCACGCGCCGGGGCTGTACCAAGCCGCGCTGACCGTAGAAACCGTGCACGTGCTGGAGCACCTCACCTTCCTGGGCGGTGCCTACCTCTTCTGGTGGCTGCTGCTGGCGCCTCTCGGCCGGTGGCGAACGCATCACGGTGTGGGCGTGGCCACGCTCTTCTTCGCTTCGGTCCAGGGCAGCGCCCTGGGGGCACTGATGGCCTTCTCGCCTACCGTCTGGTACCCCGCCTACGAGGTGACGGCCCCCTCCTGGGGCACCACGGCGCTGGCGGACCAGCAATTAGCCGGCCTGATCATGTGGATGCCAGTGGGCACCGTGTACGTGCTGCTGGCTTGCGCGTTCCTGTGGCGCTGGCTGAGAAGCGCCGACCTGGCCGAGAGCTCCGCACCGCCGCACCCGGCTCAAGCGCGCTTAGGGGGTGGTTGACATGCCCGGCAGGAGGGGCCTCGTGGCGTTCAGCGTCATCCTCGGCTGGCTCGGGTTGGCCCTGATACTGATGGTGAGCGCTTACGTGCTGGTGCGCAGCAGCCGCGACGCCGTACCCGTGGCCAGCGCACCCGGACTGCCCGGCGCCGACGCGGGCAACGGTCCCCTGCTGCTGCGCCAGTACGGCTGCGTCAGCTGCCACCGCGTGCCGGGCGTGCGCGAGGCCTCGGGCGCCGTAGGACCCGACCTGACCGGCTTCACCAGGCGTGCTGTCATAGCCGGCAAGCTGGCCAACGAACCCGCCAACCTCGTTCAGTGGATCCGCTTCCCTCAGGAGGTGAGTCCGGGAACCGCCATGCCCGACCTGGGCGTGGCGGAACAGCACGCCCAAGACATAGCGGCCTACCTTTACACGCTCGAGTGACCCGTTCCGTGGGTCACCGCCACCAGTCAGGAGGAGGATGAGATGAGCACGAGACAGAGCCGAGACCCCAAGCGCAACGGTGACGCACCTACGGGTCGGGATCTGCCTCTGGGTTCCGCCGAGGGGAGCAAGGCAGTCGCCGACGAGTCCACGGTTTCGGACGCGGCTCGCGGGGCACCTAACGAGAGGGGCATGGCCCGCCGCCGCTTCCTGCAGGCCTCGGGAGCGTTCCTCGTGGGCGCCGGGTTGGCCAGCTGCGAGCCCGGCACGGAGCCGCCACTGGGCACCCCCCCGACGCAGCCGCAGGTGCCCCACCCGGCGCCCCGCTTCGTTCCGCGTGACGCCGGCCTGGTACGGGGCCAGTACCCCGCCGTGCCCGACACCCCGACCGAGCGGCCGCAGGAGGGCCTGCTGAACTTCTTCTCCCTCCACGAGGCGCGGACGGTGGAGGCCATCACCGCCCGGCTGCTGCCGGGCAGCCCGGAGGACCCGGGAGCGCGCGAAGCGGGCGTGGTGTACTACATCGACACGCTCCTGTCGTACTCGAGCGGCTTCGGCGAAGCCACCTACCGCATGCCGCCGTTCGCCGAGACCTACACCGGCGACGCCCCACCGAGCACCGACACCGACGGTTTCGACGTCGTGTGGGTGGCGGAGGACGAGGCGGAGCGCTACGGCTACCAGTCCATCCTCACGCCGCGCGAGACGTACCGCGCGGGCCTGGCCAGCCTGGACCGCTACACCAACGAGCGCTTCCAGGCCGACTTCGTGACGCTGACCGAGGAGCAGCAGGACGCCACCGTGCAGGCCATGCTGGACGGCGAGGCCACCACCTTCGAGAACCCCACCGGTGAGGCGTTCTTCCACGTGCTGCGGCGCCACACGGCCGAGGGTATGTTCTCGGATCCCGTATACGGCGGCAACCGCGACATGGTCGGCTGGAGCCTGATCGGCTACCCGGGCGCGCAGCGCGCCTACACGGAGGAGGAGATCCGCTCCACCGACTTCGCGCGAGCGCCGCAGGGCATCCTCGACATGCACGCGTTCCACGCAGGGCAAGACGCCAACGAGCACGTGATCCTGCCGGTCAGCGGCTCCCGCGTGAAGGACGAGTGAGGCGGTCACCGTGACGGTACATAAGAAGGTCGACGTCGTGACGGTGGGCGCCGGCTGGACGGCCGCCATCCTGGCCTACCTCCTCACCCAGGAGGGGTACCGGGTGGTCTCTCTGGAGCAGGGGCCAGCGCGCTTCGCCACTCCCGATTTCGAGCACAACCACGACAGCCTGCGCTACAGCATCCGCAAGGCCATGATGGTGGACCTGCGCGACGAGACCTGGACCTGGCGGCCGAACCCCAGCCGCCCCTCCCTGCCCATCAGGCAGTACGGGTCGTTCCATCCCGGTAACGGCATCGGCGGCGCCGGCATCCACTGGGCCGCGCAGACCTGGCGCTTCTACCCTTCGGACTTCAGGTACCGCTCGCACCACGTGGAGCGCTACGGCGAGGACCGCCTGCCCGAGGGGAGCACCGTGCAGGACTGGCCCCTCACCTACGAGGAGCTGGAGCCCTACTACACGCGCATGGAGTACGACATCGGCATCTCCGGCCGGGCCGGCAACCTGCGGGGCGAGATCCAGCCGGGCGGCAACCCGTTCGAGGGCGAGAGGATGCACCCCTACCCGCTGCCGCCGCTGGTGCGCAGCCGCGCGGCCGACATGTTCTCGGAAGCGACCAGGGAGTTCGGCTACCACCCGTTCCCGCAGCCCGCCGCCATCCTC
The DNA here is from genome assembly GCA_964467885.1 of uncultured bacterium. GTDB lineage: Bacteria > Deinococcota > Deinococci > Deinococcales > Trueperaceae > JAAYYF01. Next base: position 50,911 of record CAYXUE010000010.1, read on the forward strand.
TCGGAGGCCTACCGCGGCGTCAGCGGCGTG
>CAYXUE010000011.1:0-49149 GCA_964467885.1 uncultured bacterium
GTAACAAGGTAACTGTACCGGAAGGTGCGGTTGGATCACCTCCTTTCTAAGGAGTTATGCGTACCGTCCTCGGACGGCGCGCCACAGTACAGGGTTCTGCAACCAGGTCTTTTCTCGGATCTACCAGCGGACGCCTTCAGGGGCGTCCGCTATTTTTTTGTTCCGTATCAGCGGTAACCGCGAGCTGGCGGCCGGCGCCCGCTAGCCGCCCTGCGCCTCGGCTCACGCTCGACATGCGAAACGGGGCTTTGAGAGACTGCCAGCAGGTAGGTAGTAGGACGTCCTAGCGTAGGGCGTGACATGCAGTAGAAGAACATAATGCGAACATGCGCCCGCCCGTACTATTCTGAATAGGGAACGACGTATGTGGAACTGTATTTGTGCGCTTTCGGTGGGGCGCTTACATTAAGAAACGGCGAACTGTGCGGAGCACATCGGCGATTCCTTCTGTTACACTTCAGGGCGATGCTAACTCCTGCAGGGAGGACCCGGACGGCCTGAACCGTCGGTCGCTCGGAACCCTCTTCCGAGGGACCGCACGCGGTTAACGTCCGGCTCGCCGCAGGGGAGCGGCTCACGAATCATAAGGAGGAAGAATGAAGAGGATCTTGGTACTACTGGCCGCGGCCACGCTGCTACTCGGCAGCGCGTTCGCGCAGCGCCTCGTCGTCGGCCAGGGCTCCGACGCCGTCAGCCTGAGCCCCCACAACGTCAACGACCAGCCGTCCGCGCGTGTCATGCGTCAGATCTACGACACCCTGGTGGTCCAGACGGAATCGCTGGAACTCGAGCCCGGCCTGGCCGAAAGCTGGGAACAGGTCGACGACACCACCTGGCTCTTCAACATCCGTCAGGGCGTCACCTTCCACGACGGCTCGGAACTCACCGCCTCCGACGTGGTCTACACCCTCAACCGCCTGCGTGACCCTGCCACGGGCGCCCCTGCCGCCTTCATCGTTGGCTTCATCGAGGACCTCCAGGCCGTCGACGACTACACCGTGCAGCTCACCACCAACGCGCCCTTCGCGCCGCTGCTCGTGCACCTCTCCCACACCGCCACCTCCATCCTCAGCGAGGACGTCGTGGAGGCCGCTGGTGAGGACTACGGCACCAGCGTGGTGGTCGGCACCGGCCCCTTCAAGTTCGTGAGCTGGCAGACCGCCTCGCAGATCGTTCTCGAGCGCAACGACAACTGGTGGGGCGGCGAAGTGCTCCCCGAGGAAGTCGTCTTCCGCCCGATCATCGAAGGTTCCGTCCGCGCCATCGAACTCGAGGCCGGCGGCATCGACATCGCCTACTCGCTCGAGCCGCGCGACTACCTGCGCCTGCAGCAGGAGAACAACCCCAGCGTGGTAGTGGATGAGATCGAGACCCTCTCCACCAACTACATCGGCTTCAACGCCACCAAGGAGCCCTTCGACGACGTTCGCGTCCGTCAGGCCATCAACCACGCCCTCGACGTAGAGGCCATCATCGATGCCATCTACGAGGGCCTCGGCAGCCCGGCCACCGGCCCCATCTCCCCGCAGGTGTTCGGCGCCAACCTGGAGCTCGAGGGCTACGACTACGACCCCGAGCGCGCCAAGGAGCTCCTGGCGGAAGCCGGCTTCCCCAACGGCTTCAACACCACCATCTGGACCAACGACAACCCGCTGCGCATCCAGATCGCCGAGATCGTTCAGGCCTTCCTGGCTGACATCGGCGTGAACGTCGACGTGCAGGTCCTCGAGTGGGGCGCCTACTTGGACGGCACCGCCGCCGGCAACCACGACATGTTCATCCTAGGTTGGGTGACCGTCACCGCCGACGCCGACTACGGCCTCTACGCGCTCTTCCACAGCAGCCAGTTCGGTGCTGCCGGTAACCGCACCTTCTGGTCCAGCGACCGGGTGGACGAGCTCCTCGACCTCGGCCGCAGCGAAGCCGACTCCGCCGCGCGCGAGGCCTACTACGCCGAAGCGCAGGAGATCATCGCCGAAGAGGCGCCCTGGATCTTCCTCAACGTGACGCTGGAGATGAACGGCTGGCGCAGCAACGTGGAGGGCTTCACCCCCCACCCCGCTGGCCACCACCGCCTCGCCAACGTCCAGAAGAACTGATCCTAGGATCATAGGATCGGCAGCGCGTGGAGCGAGAGACCTTCGCTCCACGCGCTGCACCTGATGACGGGACTCCGGCGAGGCTCACAGCCCCCGCCGGAGCCGCTACTATCTAGGCAGAAGTGACTGAGACTATCTGATGCTCAAGTACATCCTCCGACGAGTGTTGCTCATGATCCCGGTGCTGCTAGGCGTCACCGTGATCGTGTTCGGCATCATGTTCCTCACCCCGGGCGACCCGGCCGTGATGATGATGGGCGAGGCAGCTCCCGCCGCCGAAGTCGAGGCCCTGCGCGTGCGGCTGGGGCTGGACCAACCCCCTCACGTGCAGTACGTCAGGTGGCTGGGACGCATGGTGCAGCTGGACCTCGGACGCTCCATCCGTTCCTCGCGGCCCGTGACGGCCGAGATCGGCCAACGTATCGGCCCGACGATAGAACTGGCGGTGCTGGCCACCATCTTGGCCGTCATCGTCGGCGTGCCCTTAGGAGTCATGTCCGCCACACGGCGCGACTCCATCGCCGATCACGTGGCCACGGTGCTCGCCTTCGTGGGGCTAGCCATGCCGGTGTTCTGGCAGGGGCTGATGATGATCATCCTGTTCACGTTGATCCTGGAGTGGTTGCCGGCTTCGGGCCGGTTCGGCGGTTGGCAGTACTACGTCATGCCCGTGCTAACCCTGGGCACCAGCGCCATCGCCTCCATCACCCGCATGACCCGCAGCACCATGCTGGAGTCGCTGACCCAGGATTACGTCAGAACGGCTCGCTCCAAGGGCCTGCAGCGACGTAAGGTCGTCTACCTGCACGCTCTGCGCAACGCCATGATCCCCGTGGTCACGGTCATCGGCCTCCAGTTCGGAGGGCTCCTCTCGGGCGCCGTCATCACCGAGACCATCTTCAACTGGCCTGGCGTGGGCCGGCTGGCGGTGGAGGCCATCAACGCGCGCGACATGCCCGTCATACAGGGGGTGGTGATGGTCTTCGCCGTCATGTACGCCCTGGTCAACCTCCTGACCGACGTCCTTTACGCCTACCTGGATCCCCGCCTTCGTACGAGGTACAACTAGATGTCCACACAGCCCGTAGGTTCGATCAAGGAGACCCAACCTAAACGCAAGCGCCCGGGACTCGGTCGGTTCATCTCCCGTAACCAGCGTGCGGTCCTCGGCGGCTTCGTGCTAGTCATCATCTTCGCGTCGGCCATCTTCGCTGACTGGTTGGCGCCCTATCCGCCCAACCGGCAGAACCTGCGCAACCGTCTGCAGCCCCCTTCCGCCGAACATGTGCTGGGCACGGACAACTTCGGGCGCGACGTCATGTCGCGCATCATCCACGGTGGCCGCGTCTCGCTCAGCATCGGCTTCATCTCCGTCGGCATCGCCCTCGGCATCGGCGGCCTGATGGGCTTGCTAGCCGGCTTCTACGGCGGCTGGCTGGACAGCCTGATCTCCGGCATCGTCGACGTGCTGCTGGCCCTACCCGCCTTCCTGTTGGCACTGGCCATCGTGGCCGCGCTGGGCCCCAGCATCATCAACGTCATGATCGCCGTGGGCATAGCCACGGTGCCCGCTTTCGCCCGGATAATGCGCAGTGCCGTCCTCACGGTGCGCGAGATGGACTACGTGACCGCCGCCGAAGCGGTGGGCTCCAGGGACGGACGGGTGATGCTCAAGCACATCATCCCCAACTCCCTCGGCCCCGTGATCGTGCAGGTGAGCCTCTCGCTGGCCGGCGCCATCCTCTCCGCCGCGGGCCTGTCGTTCCTGGGCATGGGAGCGCAGCCTCCCACCGCGGAGTGGGGCAGCATGCTCAACGCGGCGCGCCCCTACATCAGGGACGCGCAGTGGACCGTCACCTTCCCCGGACTGGCGATCGTCATCACGGTGCTGGCCCTCAACCTCGTGGGCGACGGCCTGCGCGACGCACTGGACCCGCGGCGTCTGCAGGCCGAGTAGCCGTCACAGGGGCTCAGCGCCCCAACGACACCTCGCGTGTGTCCAATCCGCTGAAGTCGGCGCCTTCCTCGTAGAAGGCGCCGCTCACTTCGGCGGGCAGCGAGCCGCTGAGGTGCAGGACGTAGAGGCTGACCTCACGCGCCTCCGCCGCCGTGAGCTTGCCCGGATCCCAGCGCGGCATGGCCACCTGAACGTAGTTCTCGAGCGCCGCCAGTGTGGGGAACTTGGCCAGGTAGGCGTCGTCGGCCAGCACCGTCGGCTGGCCGAGCGAGAAGACGGCCAGGTCGGTGGGCGCCTTGTGCTCGTGCAGGGTAGGGGGGTTGCGGGGGTTGTGACAGCGCGTGCACTGCTGATGATCCGCGGGGAAGCGCGCCGCGGACTCGGCCAATCCCTGGCCGGTGGTGCCATGACACGCCAAGCAGTGCGCGGCGTAGAGGGCCGAGCCCGGCAGACTGGTGTCCACACCCGGCAGGTAGCGGGAGGTGGTCTGGGCGCCGCCGGCACCGAACACGAACAGCACAGCCAGCCAGCCCGCGATCAGGATGGTAAGTACGCCGTTGTGGAGCCGTGACTTTGGTCGGGGGAGGGACATGTTCGGCTGCGGCTCTGCTAGAAGGCCAGTCGCGCAAGGGCCAGCATGCGGGGCATGGGCAGGCGCCTGAGCATGGCGAAGGAACTCGGGGTGCGGTCGACCAGAGCCTCCACCCGGTCGAACATCCGGCTCAGAAGCTCCTGCGGCATGTTCAGCGCCGGGGTGAGCCGCATGGTGCGGTGCGCGTTGTTGCTGTAGCAGCCGTGCACGCCGGCGCCATGCAACTCGCGCAGCATCAGCGCCGCCGCCAGGGTCTGTACGTCCTCCTCGGAAACACCGGGGACCTTGAACCCCACGACCGGCTGGAGGGAGATGGCGAACAGCATGCCGGAGACCCGTACGCTCTCGATGAGGTTGGGGTTGGCTTGCGCCATGGCCTCCAGGCGTTCCCGGCCGTACCTGCCGGCCTCCGCCGCTCGCTGGTCGTAGCGCCCTTCCACCAGGAGCTCCAGCGACTTGAGCCCGACCGCCATGGCCAGCGTGCCGCCAGAGAAGGTGGAGGAGTGCCGCTTCGACGCCAGGCCTGGTAGCAGGGCCTGGAACACGTCCTTGCGGGCGATGGCGGCGCCGATCGGTACCAGCCCACCTCCGAGCGGCTTAGCCAGCGTGATGATGTCGGGCTCCAAGCCGGCGGCCACGCTAGCGAACCAGTGGCCGGTGCGTCCCAGGCCCGTCTGGATCTCGTCCGCGATGACGAGGACGCCGGCGCTGGCCGCGACTCGGCCCAAGCCTTCCAGGAAGCCGGCGGGGGGTTCGATGACTCCGCCCTCGCCCAGCACGGGCTCCACCACGATGGCGCAAGCCTTCGTGCCTAACTGCTTGAGGGCGCGCTCCAGCGCGTCCAGGTCCCCGTACGGCAGGGTCACCACGTCGGGTGCCAGCGGGCGGAACGCCCCCTGGTACTCCTCGTTGGGGGTCAGGGCCAGGGCGCCCATGGTCTTGCCGTGATACGCGCGTTCGAAGTTGATGAACGTGCTGCCCTGCGGCCGCGCCGCGCGCGCCATCTTGATGGCCGTCTCTATCGCCTCGGCGCCGGAGTTGCCGAAGTAGACCTTGCTGCCGGCATGGCTGGGCGCTACCGACGCCAGCAGGCTGACGAGATTGGCTTCCAGGGCCCCCCGCCACTCGCTGAGCGACTGCTGCGGCAGGCCGAGCTGGCGGTTGGTCCGCAGGAACTCATGGACGAACTCCACCAGCGGGGGGTACGACTCGCCGAACGGCACCGCAGCGTAGCCGCCGGCATGGATCAGGTGCGTACCGGCCGGGTCACGCAGTTCCCACGGGCTCTCCACCGTGAAGGGTCCCGCCAGGCCCAGGAGGTCCAGCAGCTTGAGCAGGTCCGTGTTACCGAACGAGGTCTCCAGCTCGTAGGCCTTGACCGACTGAGGATCCTCCAGTAGCTGACGGGTGCTGACCTTCAGCGGGTTCAGGCTCAGCGGACTGATCACTGCAGCGCCCTCGAGATGACGTTCCCGGCGCTGTCCTCCACCACGACCTGCCCGCCCTCCACGTTATCCACCAGCACGGAGAAGGTGAACTCGGTGCCGGGCGTGAAGGCGAGCGGCACGTCGTTGATGCGGATGCTGGAGAGGCGCATGTTGTCGCGCGCCACGCCCTCCACCAGGATGCGGCCACCGCTCTGCGGCGCCACCCGCGTGAGCTCCACGGTGGGCGGCGTGGCGTCCAGCGTCAGCACGTACCGTTCGGTGGTAGTGCGGCCTGCCACGTCGGTCACCTCCAGCAGCAAGGTCAGCTCCCCGTCCGCCAGGTTGGGCTTGGTGAACGCGAACTGCACGAGGCCCTTGCCGCGCTCCGAGGCGTAGAACTCGCTGGCCAACAGGTCCGAGCCGTCCACCCGGATGGAGGCGATGCCGGAATCGTCCATGGCGTAACCACTGATGCGGAGGTCGTCCGTGTTGCGCGTGGTTCCGCTACGCGGCTCCGTGATGGCGATGACCGGCGCCAACGAGTCGGAACGCCCTACGCAGGCGGTCAACGGCAGCAGGAGAAGAGCCCCGAGGGAGAGGGCGAGAAGCCTCTTCGGGCCCCGTCGGAAGTTGGTCGTGAACACGGAACCATGCTACCACCGGGCGCTTCGGCACTGAGGATCCAGGCTGTGGCCCACCGAGCAGCCGCGGCCGGGCGCCCGCCTCGCGGGGCGTAGCGGCAGGGGGTGAGGTGCAGGTGAAGGCGGCGACTATACGAGTAAGGCGGACCAAGCCGTGAGGCAACCGTAGCGGGCCATAGCAGAATCATGTTATGCCTTGGGCCAAGCCGAGTCTGTCGTGTCCAGGAGCGAGTAAGGTATAAGACCTGTCGTACCGTGCGCCGCGGCTGGGCATGCGGAAAGGGGTTCGGTAACTAGTCCGAGGCCGACCATCTCACACCCCTTGCACCCCGCTCCACACGGTCGATCCGATGGGCGAGGACTAAGTACAGAAAGAAGGAGCGAGTCGATGAAGAAGAGCATCACCACCCTGTTCGCAGGCCTGCTACTGATCGCCGGGACGGCGTTCGCGCAGGCGCCGGCGGACACCTACGTGTTCCAGACGTTCGGTGAACCCGTCACACTCGACCCGGCCCGCGGCTACGACACCGGCTCCGGCGCCATCATCGAGAACGTGTACGAGACGCTGTTCCTGTACGACGGCGAGGCCATCGACGAGTTCGTGCCGGCCCTGGCCACCGACTACAGCGCATCGGAGGACGGCCTCACCTGGACCTTCAACCTGCGCCCGGACGTCAAGTTCCATAGCGGCAACACCATGACCTGCAAGGACGTGGAGTGGTCGTTCGAGTACGGCGCCACCACCGCCAACGCCGACGGCGCCACCGCCTACCTGATGGGCCACTACTGGCTCGGCACGCAGGTGCCCGGTGACGACAAGGAAGCCTACCTGGCCGAGGTCACCTACGAGATGGTCGACGGCATAGTCGAGTGCCCCGAAGGCCCCGACGGCCTCGTGGCCCAGGTGAACCTGGTCAACCAGACCCCGGCGCTCATCCCCATCCTCACCTACACCGCCTTCAGCATCGTCGACAGCCAGTGGGCCATCGACAACGGGCAGTGGGACGGCACCGAAGCCACCTGGGAAGACTGGATCGGCCGCGACCTCACCGCCGAGTTCATGCACACCAACATGAGCGGCACGGGCGCCTACACCCTGGTCGAGTGGACCGACGACTCCGTCGTGGCCCGCGCCTTCCCTGACTACTGGGGCGGCGCTCCGGCCATCGAGAACGTGGTCTACCAGTACGTGGACGAGCAGTCCACCCGCATCCTGGCCGTCCAGCAGGGCGACGCCGACCGCATAACGCTCAACGAGCGCGCCGCTCTCAACCAGCTACGCGGCGCCCCCGGAGTGACCATCCTGGAAGAGGGCTGGTACCCGGCCTCCGTGACCTCCGTCTTCTTCAACTTCGACATCAACACCGAAGCCAACGAGGACGTGGGCTCGGGCCAACTCGACGGCAACGGCATACCAAGCGACTTCTTCGCTGACGTGAACGTTCGGCGCGCCTTCGCCCACCTCTTCGACCACGAGGCCTTCGTGGAGCAGATCTACGAAGGCGCCGGCGCCGTGCTCACCATGGGCCTGCCGCCCGCCTTCCTTGGCTACAACCCCGACGCTCCCGTCCGTACCCTCGATCTGGAGGCGGCCGAGGAGTACTTCCGCGCGGCCTTCGACGGCGAGGTCTGGGAGAACGGCTTCGAGTTCACCGCCCTCTACAACACCGGCAACACCATCCGTCAGACGGCCCTCGAGATCATGGCCGACAACCTGGAGTTCATCAACCCGAACTTCCGCATGAACGTGCGCGGCCTGGCCTGGGCTGACTACCTGGCCCGCACCGCCGAGCAGAAGGCTCCGCTCTTCGCGCTCGGCTGGGCCGCCGACTACGCCGACCCCAGCAACTTCATCAACACCTTCTACGACAACGACGGCTACTACTCGGCCCGCACCAGCATCGACGTGCCAGAGATCCAGGCGCTCATCGATCAGGCCGACAGCATCCTCGACCCGGTCGAGCGCGGTTTCCTCTACCGCAACGTGGGTACGGCCCACTACGACCAGGCCCCGCTCATCGCGGTGCCGGTACAGGAAGACTTCATGGTGGTACGCGACACCCTGCAGGGCGTGTACTACAACACGATGCTTTCCACCGAGTTCTACTGGAAGGACATCTCCAAGTAGGTCTTGAAGGAGAAGGGAGGCCACCGCAGGGTGGCCTCCCCCTTCCTCTCTCCGCGCAGTCGTCTCAGCTATCACGGCGGTAGAGGGCCGAACCAACTAAGGATGACCGTATCTTGCTAAGTTTCATCATCAGGCGGATCCTGCTCCTGCCGGTCATATTCATCGGCGTGACGCTGGCCATCGTCTTGCTCATGCAACTCCTCACCCCGTACCAGCGCGCGGCTGCCTACGTGCAGTCCGAGCAACAGATCAGGAACATCGACATAATCATCCAGCAGTTCGGCCTGGAGGATCCCTGGTACATGCAGTACGGCCGCTGGCTGAAGGAGGTCGCCAACGGCAACCTGGGGTACTCGCGCACCTCGCGCGAACCGGTGCTCACCACGTTGCAGAAGCGCTTCCCGGTGACGCTGGAGCTGGCGCTCTTCGCCATCGTGCCGGTCATCGGCGTGGGGATAGCCATGGGCACCACGGCGGCCCTCAACCGCGACAAACTGTTCGACCAGGTGGCGCGCGTGGCCTCCATCGTGGGCTGGTCGTTGCCCACCTTCGTGCTGGGCATCTGGCTCTTGGTCATCTTCTACGGGGCGTTGGGGTGGTTCCAGCCCGGCAGGGTGTCAACGGAGTACGCCATCCAGATGGCGGGGGCCAACTCGGGTTTCACCAACTACACCCGCATGCTCACAATCGACGCGCTGCTGAACGGGCGCTTCGACATTTTCGTCAACGCCCTCAGGCACATGGTGCTGCCCGTCGTCACCCTGGCCGTGGTGCTCAGCGCACAGATCATGCGCGTCATGCGCTCCTCGCTGCTGGACGCGTTGGGGCAGGATTACGTGCGCACGGCGCGAGCCAAGGGCCTGCCGGAGCGCGTGGTGACCCACAAGCACGCGCGGCGTAACGCACTCATCCCCGTCATAACGCTCTCGGGCTTCGTGCTCATCGGCCTGATCAACGGCGTGGTCATCACCGAGACCATCTTCAACTACCCGGGCCTGGGGCAGTGGGCGGCCACCGCCGCCACGAACCTCGACTACGCCTCCGTGCTCGGCTTCGCCATCTTCACCGCCATCATGGTGGTGATCGCCAACCTGCTGGTGGACGTGCTCTACGGCGTGGTGGACCCGCGGATCAGGTACGACTGACATGGCCGACGAGACCCGTAACCTCGCCCCGGAACTCATCGACGACACCCTGCCGGACAGCTCCAAGGGCGCCCGGCGCTCCAAGGCCTGGCGGCGCTTCACCCGCAACCCACTCGCGCTGGCGGGCCTGGTGCTCGTAGTGGCCTTCGCCCTTACGGCCATCTTCGCCCCCGTCATCACGGAGCTGCCGCGCAGCTGCGTGCGCGACCTGGGACTCAGCGCCTCCAACCAGTACGATTACAAGAACCCCACCAAGGTCGCCTTCTGGCGCGCCATCGTGGCTCCGCCCCAGACCTGCTTCAACATGACGCGCGTGGGCTTCGGCACCCAGCCACGCAACGCGGAGCAGTCGGGTACCCTCCTGGGCACCACCAGCGGCGGCTACGACATCTTCTACGGCCTCGTCTGGGGCACGCGCACGGCCTTCAAGGTGGGGCTCATCGTCGTGGGCATAGCCTTCGTGGTCGGCATCCTCATCGGCAGCCTCTCGGGCTACATCGGCGGCACCTTCGACAACGTGGTCATGCGCTTCACGGACATCGTCATATCGCTGCCCAACCTCGTGGTGGCCATGGTCATCGTGCTGGTGCTGGGCAAATCCATAGAGAACATCATGCTGGCCATCGCCGTCACCGCCTGGCCCTCCTACGCGCGCCTCATGCGCGGCGAGGTGCTGCGCATCAAGGAGGAGGAGTACGTGACCTCGGCGCGGGCGCTGGGCCGCCGCTGGTTCGGCATAATCGGCCGGCACGTGCTGCCGAACGCCATCGGGCCCATCGTCATCGTGGCCAGCCTCGACATCGGCTCCGTGGTGCTCACGGCCGCCGCGCTCTCCTTCCTTGGGATCGGGGTCGAGGTCGGCTACGCCGACTGGGGCCAGATGATCTCGTTCGGCCGCGACTGGATCATCGGCCCGCCCGGCCAGCCGTTCTACTACTGGTACGTGTCGTTCTGGCCGGGCCTCATCATCCTGCTGTTCGTGCTGGGTTGGAACCTGCTGGGCGACGCCCTGCGCGACGTGCTGGACCCCCGCTCGAACACCTGAGTCCGCTCTCACCCCCGGTTCAGTGCGTCCAGCCGGCGGAGGTGGCGGCGGCTACGGCGCTGTCGAGCGCTTCCTCCCGCCCGTTCATCTCCAGCAGATAGGCCGCCAGCAGCCAGTACTCGGCGTCGGAGTGGCGTCCGGGCTCGTAGCGTGGCATGGTCGCCTTGATGTAGTGGAACAGAGCTTCAGGCGCTACTGCCTCGGCCATGGGGGCGGCGCCTCCGCCTACCGAGCTTGTGCCTGGCGCGTCCGTGGGCTGACTCACTGCATGCAGGGCGGGCGGGTTCCCCACCGGGAACATGTCGTTGTCCACGAAAGGCAGTGAGAGCGGCTGCACGACCGGGTTGTTGGGCTTGTGGCACCTCACGCAGCGCCTCTCGTCCGGCGGGAACGCGGTGCGGGCCTCCTGCAGGCCGCCGCCCGTGCGGCCGTGGCACACGGCGCAGTTCATGGCGTAGAGGGCCGCTGCGTCCTGCAGGGCAGCCTGCACCGCGGGCGCTTGCCCGGCCGTACGGGTGTCGCCGCTGGCGCCTGAACTACCAGGGCCACTGGGGCCGCCGGTGCCGCCGCTGCCGAAGGCGGTCACCGCGGGCAGCAGCGCGGCTAACGACAGCGCCAACAGCAAGGGGCGCCGGGCAGGCCACCAAGTGCTGGTGCGCTGCGTCCCAGCGCCCTCGAGATCTCGAGGTTCTTCCGCTGCGTCCGGCGTAGCCGTCAGGCCTCGTCTTCGTCGGGCCCCGCAGGGTCGTCCAACCCGGCCGCATCCGACGCCTCGTCATCCGCGGCGAGGTCGGCCGTGTCTTCCATGGCGTCCGCAGAACGGCCGGCGGACTCGCCGACGTCGGTCGCGGTGGTTGCCGGACCGGCGGCATCAGGCAGGGGCTCCGCCACGCCGCCCGTCACGCCGGGCGTGCCCACGTCCCCGTCCGGCAGGTCGGTGGCGGTGGCAGCGGGATCGGTGATGACCGGGTCGTGCACCACCGGGTCGGCGGCGCCCGGTGCAGCGGTTGCAGGGGTGGCGGCTGCCGGCGGGGGCGGCGCCACCGGGTTCGGTGCGGTCGGCGACCCGGAGCCGGTGCTGCCGCCAGCGCCAGCCGTGCCGACGGCGGCCTCGGAGTTGCGACCCTGCAGGGCCTTGACCAGGAAGTAGACCAGACCGGCCACGATGGCGATGGGGACGATGAACCTCAGGAGCAGCCAGAGCAGGCCCGCGAGCGCTTTGAACAGCGCACCACCCAGCGAGAGGACCCAACCGAGCACCCAGAGCAGAGCGGTGCCGACCAGCAGGGCGACGAGCCCGAATACCACGAGCTCCACGACTTCTTGTAGGGAGCGCTTCATGCGTGCAGTATAGCAACGCTCCTGGGCGCACCCTAAGTACATCGCGCAGTGCGGGACGGTTACACTTCGGCCATGCAGGACGGCGCGCTGGAACTAGAAGTGGAGCGCATGGTGCACGGCGGCTCCGCCTTGGCGCGCAAGGAGTCCGGCGAGATCGTGCTCGTTACCGGCGCCATCCCCGGAGAGCGGGTGGTGGCCCGCGTGGAGCCCAAGCGAGGGGTATGGCTGGGCCGCACCCTGGACGTGCTCGACCCCTCCCCGGCGCGCGTGGCCACGCCGGCGCACCCTGGCCTCGACTACGGCTTCATGACGTACGACAAGCAGCTCGAGCTCAAGCGTGAGGTGGTGGCGGACAGCCTGCGCCGGGCGCGCGGGGGCCAGGCGGCCGAGCTGGAGGTGCCAGCCGTGAGGCCGTCCCCACGGCAGTGGGGCTACCGCAGCGTCATCCAACCAGCCGTCTCGCATGCCGGGCTCGGCTACCGCTGGCCGGGTCGGGGCGACGTGCTGGTGCTGGGCGAGGACCCCACGGCCTCGGACTCGGTCAACGCCGCATGGCGCGTGGCGGTGGAGTTGAGGGCACACATGGCCGTGGGCGCGCGGGAGCTGGTGATCCGAGCCAACGACGAGGGCGAGGCGCTGATAGCCATCGTCACCACGGCGCCCGCCCGCAAGCTGCTGCCGCTGGCGCACGCCCTCGTGAACGGCGGGGTAGCCGGCGTGTCCAGTGCCCCCTACGATCCGCGGGGCCGGTTCCGCCGCGGGGTGGAGCGGCTGGCGGGTCGCCGGAACATCCTGCAGCGCATCGGCGAGTTCGAGCTGACGGTGAACGCCCATTCGTTCGCCCAACCCAACGCGGAAGCCGCGGGGCTGCTGTACCGCAGGCTCGTGGAGTGGGCCGGCCAGGGGCAGCACGCCTGGGAGTTGTACGCCGGCGGCGGCGCCATCGCCCTGCACCTGGCGCGGAGCTTCGACACCGTGACCGCGGTGGAGATGGACCGCAGCGCCATCGCCAGGGGCGAGGGCGACGCCGCGAGGCTGGGACTGGACAACGTAAGGTTCGTCCGGGCGGATGCCCGCAGCGCCCCTCTGCCCTCGGACGCGGAGGTGGTGATAGTGGACCCGCCGCGCGCGGGTCTATCCGCCGAGCTGCGCTCGGCGCTGGCTGCTGGGGCCGTGCCGCGCCTTCTGTACGTTTCGTGCGACGTGGCCACCTGGGCCCGAGACGTGGCGGACCTGGAGAGCAAGGGGTACGAGCTCGCCCGCTTCGAGCCGTACGACTTCTACCCACACACGCACCACATCGAGATCCTCTCGGAACTCAAGCTCCAGCCAGGCTCCTAGACCAGCCTTCCTGTAGTAAGAGTTAAGCGCTCAGCGACACGTTCTCACGCCTTGGGCGGGTACTCTGGGAGACCGCATGCGACTCCGTTACTCGATACCGCTCATGTGCGTTCTGGCCGTCCTGGTCGTGCTGTCCTCCTGCGCACCCTCCGCCGACGACCGGTTGGCGCAGGCGGGCGCCGGGCGGAACTCCGCCACCGGGGTACCGCTGGGCGCGATCACGCCGGACCTGGAGGCCGTGGAGCCCACCGCCGTGAGGCCCGAGGGCACGCCCGACCTGGTGGTCATAGCCATCTCCGGCCACTGCGGCCTGGTGTGCAACACGCGCGATACCTGGTCGTACCTCGACAAGGCCTCAGAGTCGACGGGCGGAGTGGCGGTGCTCGACGGCATCGTGCGCGCCTACGCCGAGTTGGGCTTCGAGAACATCGAGACCTTCAGCGCCTCCTCGTTCGTCACGGCGCACTACAGCGAGATCAGCGACGAGCTGGAGCCGGGCTATCTGCAGGTACAGGGCTACCTGGACGAGGTCAAGCGCGAGCTGATCGACGGCTACGTGAACCCCACGCGGGTGGTGCTGGTCGGCCACTCGCACGGCACGGTCTGGGCCTCCCTGCTGGCCATGAACAACCTGGACGTCACCTTCGACGCCTTCATCTCGCTCGACGCCATCTGCTGGATGTGGTGGGCCAAGCACAAGCAGTTCATCTACGAGACGTTCGTGGATGGGCCGTGGCCCCTGCCGTTCCCGCTGGATCAGGGCGATCCGTGCGGCACGCTGCAGATACCCGGCCAGCGCCACCGCGCCAACATCAACGACGTGGTCAGCGCCAACGTCATCTACGGGCTCGAGGTGCGCACCTCGTTCCGGCTCCTCTCCTTCGATCCCAACGTGCTGGCCGACGACGACGTCAACGTGCGCATCAACGGCACGGACACCAACCTCTGGGGTGTGGTGGCGCGCGAGTCGCATTCCAACCTGGGTCGTTACTACAACCAGTCCATCACCTGGGTCGAGTCCATGGTGCGGGCGCTGGGGGTGCCTGACCACGGTTCCTACCCCATGTCCACCTTCGTGTTGCCGCCCCCGCCTGAGGGCTTCGAGTACCGCAGCGGCGAGATCGTGCCCGAGGGGCTTTAAGGCCGCCGGGGAGGACCCTCCGGTCCGGCATTTCCCGACCTCGGCCGGAGCACGCGTTCTATGGCCCCTTGTACAACGGAGGGTAACGGCGCCCCGATTAGGGCAATCATGGGGACATGCCCACACCAGAGCGAACCGCCAACGACACGGTAGCCAAGGACGCCTCCGGAGAGCAGGGGGAGGCCGCGCGCCGGCCACGCACCGACGACACGGAAGCCGCCCTGATGGAGACGGCGCTCGTGATGGACACCGTGCGCGTCACCGAGCAGGCGGCCATCGCCGCCAGCCGTGTGGCGGGCAAGGGCGACGCCGACCTGGTGGACCAGGCTGGGGTGGACGCCATGCGCCGCGTGCTGAACGAGCTGCCTATCGACGGACGCATCGTCATCGGGGAGGGTGAGCGGGACGAGGCGCCCATGCTGTACATCGGCGAGAACGTGGGTCTGGCGGACGACGACTCGTGGGCCGTGGACATCGCCGTGGACCCCGTGGAGGGCACCAACATCACGGCGCGAATGATCAACAACTCGGTGGCGGTCATAGCCATGGCCGAGCGCGACGGCCTGTTCCGGGCGCCCGACACCTACATGGAGAAGCTGATAGTGGGACCGCCCGCCAAGGGCAAGGTGGACCTCACCTGGCCCGTGGCCGCCAACCTGCGCGGCGTGGCGCTGTCGCTGGACCGCGCGGTCGACGACCTGACCATCGTCATCCTAGATAGGCCGCGACACAAGCAGCTCATCCAGGAGGTGCGCGACGCCGGCGCCAGGGTGAAGCTGATCGGCGACGGCGATGTCATCGCGGCGCTGGCCACCGCCGTGCGCGGCACCGGGGTGCACGCGGTGATGGGCACGGGGGGCGCGCCCGAGGGCGTCCTGGCGGCGGCCGCGCTCAAGTGCCTGGGCGGCGAGATCCAGGGCCGCTTCAAGCCGCGGAACGACGAGGAGCGGCAACGCCTCAAGGCCATGGGCGCCAGCGAAGACCGGGTCTACCGCACGGAGGAGTTCGCGCCGGGCAAGAGCCTCGTCTTCAGCGCTACCGGCATCACCGACGGCGACCTGCTACGCGGCGTCAAGTTCTTCAAGAACGGCGCCCGTACTCACAGCATCACCATGGGCTTGCGCTCGAGCGTCATCCGGTTCACGGACTCCGTGCACCTGCTGGGCGACGGTGCGCGGGTCACCATCCAGGTCTGAGGAGCAGGGTTCCGGGTCAGCAGCGGAGATGTGCGGCTAAGTCACGCGGCGGCGCATCTATTCGCGCGTCAGCCGATGTGGCTCGCGCGTCAGCGGACTTGGGGGTCACTCCTCGTCCACGGGCCGCGGCTCGGTCTGCCGCAGTAGCTTCATGCCCGCCTCGCTGCGGGCCCAGTCGGCGAACGCCTTCAGCGCCCGTCCCCGGTGGCTCACGCCGCGCTTCTCCTCCAGCGACGCTTCCGCGAAGCTCTTGCCCAGTTCCGGGCTGTAGAAGATGGGGTCGTAGCCGAAGCCGCCGACGCCGCGCGGCCCGTGCAGGATGCGCCCCTCGCTCTCCCCGCGGAACGTCTGGACCCCGCCGCCTGGAGTGGCCAGGATGATCACCGAGACGAAGCGCGCCGTGCGCTCCTCGTCCGGTACCTTGCGGATCTGCTGCAGCAGGTGCGCCATGCGTTCGCCGTTGGTGAGTCCGGGCCCGCCGTAGCGGGCCGTATGCACCCCGGGCTGCCCGTTGAGGGCGTCCACCTCCAGGCCGGAGTCGTCCGCCAGCGCCACCAGGCCCGTGGCCAGCGCCACGTGCCCGGCCTTCATCAGCGCGTTCTCCTCGTAGGTGGTGCCTTCCTCGGGCGGGAAGGTGCGGACGCCCAACTCGCCGGCGGTGGCGATGTCCAGCTCCAGCCCCGCCAGCGCCTCACGCAGTTCGGCAAGCTTGCCTTGGTTCTCGCTGGCCAGCGCCAGGCGTATCCGAGAGTCGTTCATGTCAGTTGCGGCCTCACTTGTTCGATGAGTTTCTGCGTGGCGGTGACCCCCATGGCGACCAGCGTCACGTACTGCTCGGCAGGCAGCGGCTGCGCTTCGCTGCCGCCCTGCACCTCGAGGATCTCGCCTCCGGCGGTGGCCACCACGTTGAGGTCCACCTGCGCGGTCACGTCCTCGGCGTAATCGAGGTCGACGCGGCTCTCGCCGTCGACCACTCCCACGCTCACGGCGGCCACCTCGTGCAGCAGCGGCCACTCGTCCACCTCGCCACGGAAGACCAGCCCGTCCGCCGCGTTGTGGAGAGCGGCGTAACCGGCCAGGATGGCGGCGCAGCGCGTGCCGCCGTCGGCCACCAGCACGTCGGTGTCGACCGTCAGCGTCCTGCCCTTGAAAAGTTCGAGGTTCACGCAGGCCCGTAGCGAGCGACCCACCAGCCGCTGTATCTCCTGCGTGCGGCCGCCCGGGTAGAGGCGCTCGCGTTGCACCCGCTGCGAGGTGCTGCGGGGCAGGAGGGCGTACTCGGCGGTCAGCCAGCCGGCGGCGCCGCCCACGCCCCTAAGGTGGCGTGGCAGCTGGTTCTCTATGGAGACGGTGGCGAGGATCTGCGTGTTGCCCCAGCGCACCAGTGCGGAGCCCTCGGCGTTGGGGTTGTATCCGGGCTCCACGCTCACGGGTCTCAGCTCCGTGGGGCCGCGGCCTTCGCGGGGCGTCCGCTTGGTCGTGCTCAATGCCTTGCCTCCACACCGAACGGTCTCTTGGCCGCCAGCTCGCCGACGCTCAGGTGCTCGTAGGTGCCCTTGGGGCCGCCCAGCAACTGGCCTACATGCATGAAGGTGGGGATGTCGCCGGTCACGATGTAGTGCACGTTACCGGGACCGCTGCCAGCGGCCAGGAGCTCCAGCCGGGCCAGATCGCGCCTGACCACGGACGCCACCGAGACGGCGGAGTCCACCAGGGTCACGTGAGGGCCGAGGATGTCGGCCAGGACGGACTTGAGGGCAGGGTAATGCGTGCAGCCCAGGATCACGGCGTCCAGGGCGGGGCGGTCCTTGAGGTAGTGATCGGCTACCAGCCGGGCGATGGCCGTGTCGGACACGCCCTCCTCCACGATGGGCACGAACAGCGGGCAGGCTTGGGCCCAGGTGGTGGCGCCGGCGCGCTCCAGCTTGCTCTGGTACACGCGCGATCTCACGGTGCCTACCGTGCCCAGCACACCGATGCGGCCGCCGGGTGCAGCGTGAAGCGCGGCCGCCACACCGGGTTCGACCACGCCCCAGGTGGGTACCGGCAGCGCGTCGGCCAGCTCAGGTAGAGCGGCCGCCGAGGCCGTGTTGCAAGCCACCACAACGGCCTTCACGCCCCGCTCCAGCAGGGTGGCGGAGATCTCCGTGGCGAAGCCGCGCACCATCTCGGCGGGCTTGGGTCCGTAGGGCAGGCGGGCGGTATCGCCCAGGTAGACGAAGGACTCGTTGGGTAGCGTGGCCTTCAGTTCCTTGAGGACCGTCAGGCCGCCCACGCCGGAGTCGAACACGCCTATAGGCGAACCGGGGCTCGGCGCAGCCGCTTGGGCTGACTCCCGGGGGATCCGCTCAGGTCCGTCCGGTTGCTCGGGGGCGTACACGGCGCAAGCTTACCAGTGTCCGGCCGCCACCGGCCGGCTTGGGAACCCGCTTCCGGGGTGGCCCGCCAGACTGAACGCGGAGCGGGGCGCCTTGGCTCCGGCGCCCCGCTCCGCTGCTCCGCTAAGACTGCTCCGGTCCGGTTACTCCGGTCCGCCTACTCAGACAACGAGTCGATGATGCCGTTCAGCGTGGCCGAAGGGCGCATGACGCTGGCCGCCTTGGCCGGGTCGGGCAGGTAGTAGCCGCCGATGTCGGCCGCGGCGCCCTGCACGGAGATCAGTTCCTCCAGGATGCGCTCCTCGTTCTCGCTCAGCGCCTTCGCCACCGGCTGGAACTTGGCGGCAAGGTCCGGGTCCTCGCCCTGCTGGGCCAGCTCCTGCGCCCAGTACTGGGCCAGGTAGAAGTGGCTGCCGCGGTTGTCGATGGTGCCCAGCCGGCGGCCCGGCGAGCGGTTCTCCTCCAGGAAGCGGCCGGTGGCCGCGTCCAGCGTGTCAGCCAGCACCTTGGCGCCGGCGTTGCCCATCACGTCGGCGAACTGCTCGAACGAGACGGCCAGGGCCAGGAACTCGCCCAGGGAGTCCCAGCGCAGGTAGTTCTCCTTCACCAGTTGCTGCACGTGCTTGGGCGCCGATCCGCCGGCGCCGGTCTCGAACAGGCCCCCGCCGGCGAGCAGCGGCACGACCGACAGCATCTTGGCGCTGGTGCCCAGCTCGAGGATGGGGAAGAGGTCCGTGAGGTAGTCGCGCAGCACGTTGCCCGTGACGGAGATGGTGTTCCGGCCCGCGCGGATGCGCTCGAGCGACAGCCTGGTGGCTTCCTCGGGGGAGAGGATGCGCACGTCGAGGCCAGCGGTGTCGTGGTCCTCTAGGTAGCGCTCCACCTTCCTGATGAGCTCGCGGTCGTGGGCGCGGTCCTGGTCGAGCCAGAAGACGATGGGGTCGCCCGTGGCGCGGGCGCGGTTGACGGCCAGTTTGACCCAGTCGCGCACGGCCACGTCCTTGGTCTGGCAGGCGCGCCAGATGTCGCCCGGTTGCACGTGGTGCTCCATGAGGGTGTTGCCAGCGGAGTCCAGCACCTTGACCGTGCCGGCCTGGGGGATCTCGAATGTCTTGTCGTGGCTGCCGTACTCCTCGGCCTTCTGCGCCATGAGGCCCACGTTCGGCACGGAGCCCATGGTGGCCGGGTCGAACGCGCCGTTGGCGCGGCAGTCCTCGATGGTGGCCTGGTACACGCCGGCGTACGAGGAGTCGGGGATGACAGCCAGGGCGTCGTGCTCCTGGCCGTCGGGGCCCCACATATGCCCCGAGGTGCGGATCATGGCCGGCATGGAGGCGTCGATGATGACGTCAGAGGGCACGTGCAGGTTGGTGATGCCCCTGTCGGAGTCCACCATGGCCAGGGCCGGGCCCTCCCGCAGGACCTCGTCGAACGCTGCCCTGATCTCGGCGCCGTTCGGCAGGGACTCGAGCCCGGCGAAGATGGCGGCCAGCCCGTCGTTGGCGCTGAGGCCCGCGGCCTCCAGGTCGCTGCCGTACCTCTCGAACACGTCCGCGAAGTAGGCCTTCACCGTGTGGCCGAAGATGATGGGGTCGGACACCTTCATCATGGTGGCCTTGAGGTGGGCCGAGAAGAGGATGCCCTCGTCCTTCGCGCGCTGCACCTGCCGCTTCAGGAACTCCCGCAGCTGCGCCACCTCCATCTTGGTGGCGTCCACCACCTCGCCCGCCAGCACGGGGATGGCCTCCTTCAGCACGGTGACGCTACCGTCATCGGCGTGGAGTTCCACCCGCAGGGTGTCGTCCTCCGGCATGGTGATAGAGAGCTCGTTGCTGAAGAAGTCGCCCCCTGACATGGTGGCCACGTTGGTCTTGGAGTCAGCCGACCACTCGCCCATGCTGTGGGGGTGCTTGCGGGCGTAGTTCTTCACCGAGGCGGGCGCCCGCCTGTCGGAGTTGCCCTCGCGCAGCACGGGGTTGACGGCCGAGCCCTTCACCCGGTCGTAGCGGGCGGCCACTTCCTTCTCCTCCTCCGTTCGCGGGTCGTCCGGGTACTCCGGCAGGGGATACCCGGCGGCCTGCAGCTCGGCGATGGCTGCCTTCAGTTGCGGGATGGAGGCTGAGATGTTGGGCAGCTTGACGATGTTGGCTTCGCGCTCCTTCGTGAGCTCGCCCAGCTCCTTCAGGTGGTCGTCCACGCGCTGCTCGGGTTCCAGGTAGTCGGGGAACTGCGCGAGGATCCGGCCCGTGAGCGAGATGTCGCGCGTGACCACCGGCACGCCGGCCTGCGCGGCGAAGGCCCTCACGATGGGCAGGAACGAGTAGGTAGCGAGGGCGGGAGCCTCGTCGGTATGGGTGTAGATGATCTCGGGCTTCGTCACCGGTATCGGTACTCCTTTGGTTTCGAGAGGTGCACTGCGGTTCGGGAGGGCGCTGACTGCTGCTCCCAAAGTACCATCCGGTGCCGTGCCGGCCGCGCTCCAGCGGGGGAGGCGGCCCTAAAGCAAGTGCGCCCACCGCGTGATGACGGTGGGCGCACGTTGTGTCGTGGCGGAGAGGGAGAGATTCGAACTCTCGGTGCAGGTAAGCCCACACACACGCTTTCCAGGCGTGCTCCTTCAACCACTCGGACACCTCTCCAGGGTTACCTCAGCCCGGTGTGATGCGGCTACCAGGCTTCGAGCAGCATCAGCGAGTTTAGCAGTACGGTTCGCAGCCGGTCAACGAAGGGACTACTCGGTGCAGCGGGCAACATTGGAAGGGCGGTACTGGCGGATAGACTCGCGCCAAGCTCAAGGAGGAGTCAATGCTCAAAGACAGGATCGTGCTGCTAAGTTCCACGGACGCCGTGGAGGCGTTCCTGGAGCGCTTCCCCACCAGCGTCATCTTCAAGGCCGGCACCTGCCACAAGACCATGCAGGGGTTCGGTTTCGTGCAGGAGAAGCTCGAGCCGCGTGAGGACCTCATGTGCGGTGTCATCCGCGTGGTCGAGGCGCGTCCCGCCAGCAACCTGGTGGAGGAGAAGACGGGCATCAAGCACGAGTCGCCCCAGGTGATCCTCTTCAAGGACGGCGCCCCCGTCTTCGACCTGGACAACTGGGACATCACGCCAGAGGCGCTCGGCAGCGGCTTCGAGCAGCTGCCCGTGGGCGAGGCCCTGGTGGAGAGCTCCACCCCCGCGGGTTCGGACCTGCGCGAGTACATCGACCTGCTGGAGCAGTACCTGCAGGGCCATATCGACGAGGACCGGTTCGAGTTCACCTACACCCACAAGTTCCGTGACGACGCCACGCTGCGCCCCAAGGACGAGGTGGAGGCCCTCAACTCCATCTTCGGCGACATCGACCAGCACATGAACATGCACCTGATGATGGCGGGCAAGGCCGACAACTCCAAGCTGCGTGAGCGCGCTCAGGCCGCTTACGACCGGCTGATCGAGCTCCAGAAGGGGACCGCGGTCGCCTGACCGCTGAACCACTTCGGCTGGGGCGGTTGGCCCACCGGCTGATCTACTAGCAGGTACCGCTGCGCGAGCGGCGTTCAGATCTCGGGTTCGTCCTCGAACCTGGGCTGGCGCTTCTCGCGCAGCGACGCTATGCCCTCGCGGACGTCGGGACCCGTGAAGCCCAGGAACTCGAGCGCCAGCGAGGTGTCGAAGCTGGGCCCGGCCATGCGGAGCCAGTTGTTGAGCGAGTACTTGGTGAAGCGGATGGCGCTGGCGCTGCCCGCCTTCAGTTTGCGGGCCACCTCCAGGGCCTTCTCCTGCAGCTCATCGTCCTCCACCACCAGGCTCACCAGCCCCAGGCGCTCGGCCTCCACGCCGTCCAGTGGCTCGCAGGTCAGCAGGTAGTACTTGGCCTTGGCCATGCCGATGAGCAGGGGCCAGACTATGGCCGCGTGATCGCCGGCGGCCACGCCCAGGCGGGTATGCCCGTCGATGATCCGTGCGCTCTTGGCGGCTATGGAGACGTCGGCCAGCAGCCCCGCCACCAGGCCGGCGCCCACGGCTGGGCCGTGGATGGCGGATACGATGGGCTTGCTGCAGTTGATGACGTTGTAGACCAAGTCGCGTGCTTCCTTCCACACGCGCACGCGGGTGCTCCAGTCGTTTGCTATGTGCTCCACCATCTCCAGGTCGCCGCCGGCGGAGAAGCCGCGCCCGGCTCCCCTGATGATGGCCACGTCCACGTCGGGCGCCTCGTCCACGTCGCGCCAGATCTCCACCAACTCGCGGTGCATCAGTTCGTCCGCGGCGTTGAGGCGCCCTTCGCGCTCCATGGTGATGGTGAGGATGCGCTCCTCGGGCATCTCCAGCTTGAGGCGCTGGTAGCGCGCGAAGCGCTGCAGGCCCGTGGCGGCGGTGTCAGTCACGCTGCTTCTCGCTCTCCAGGAACCGTTCGAAGGCGTCCGAGTTGGCTTTGCGTGAGGCGGGCGCGGGTTGGCGTGCCTCCGGCATGGCTGTGCGACCTTCCGCCGGGCGCTCCCAGAGGCTTGGCTGCGCTACGCGCGTGGACTGAGCCTCCTGCTTCCTGCCCTTGGGCTCGGGCTTCCTCTCCCACGGCTTGGGCTCGGCGCTGGCTCTACTGGCCGTGCGGCGCTCCGCCCGGTGCGCGCGCGCCTGCTGCGTGCGCTTGGCGGCCTCGCCCACCGTGAGCGCGGCCCAGACGGTGAAAGCCAGGGCTATCACGAAGAAGAAGGTCAGTAGAACCAGGAGTACCAGGGGGGTCACATCGGGTGTCACTTCCCCTCAGGATATGCGCCCGGCGCCCCGGCGGCAACGCCGGCCAGTATGTCGCTCAGCAACCGCGGGTCGATGTTGCCCCCGGAAACGACCAGCACCGTCGGCCCGGGCTTGAGCGCCACTCCTTCGAAGGTGCCCTCCTCGCTGAGTCGCTGGAACGCCCCCAGGCTTAGCGTGCCCGTGGGCTCCACCACCAGCTTGGCGGAGGTGGCGTACCAGGCCACGTTGCGGGCCAGGCTCTCCTCCTCGACCAGCACGACACCGGCCAGGTGCTTCTTCATGAGCTCGAAGTTGAGCTGACCGATCTGCTGCGTGCGCACCCCGTCCGCCAGGGTCCGGTTCACCTGCTCGGCCTCCCAGCGCTGCCGCTCGCCCTTGCGTAACGAGTCGTGCGCGTCGGCCGCCAGTTCGGGCTCCACACCTATCACCTGAGCGCCGTGGCTTAAGGACCTGACCGCCAGGCCCACGCCCGTGGCGAGCCCGCCGCCGCCGATGGGCGCTATGACGTTGGCCACGTCCGGCAGGTCCTCCACGATCTCGGCGCCCACGGTGCCCTGCCCGGCCACGATCCAGGGGTGATCGTAGGGCGGCACGATGGTAGCGCCGGTCTCCTCCGCGATCCTGTTGGCGGTACCCTCGCGGGCTTCCTGCGTGTTCTCGCAGCGGACCACTTCGGCGCCGAGCTGCCGGGTGTTGATCACCTTGAGTTCCGGCGCGCCTTCGGGGATGACGATGGTGGCGCTCACGCCGTAGTGCCGGGCGGCGGCGGCAACCCCCTGCGCGTGGTTGCCGCTCGACTGTGCCACCACGCCCCGCTCGCGCTCTTCCGGGCTCATGTTCGCCAGGAAGTTGAGCGCGCCACGGATCTTGAACGAGCCTATCGGTTGCAGGTTCTCGGGTTTGACGAACACCGGGTGCCCGCCGGGCGCCTCGATCCCGAGCGGCCAGAGGGGCGTGCGGCGCACGACCCCCAGCAGGCGCCCACGCGCCGCGATGACGTCGTCGAGGGTCGGTTCTCTCAGGTCTTGCCCGCCAGATGCATGAGCCATGTCCCTATGTAGCACGCCGCGGACGGGCGGGATGTCGGTGTGCGGCCGGAAGGCCTCACTTGCCGAGGAACGCCTCCAACTCCGTGAGGCTGGGCATGGCGGGGATGGCGCCCTTCCTCGTGACGGTGAGCGCCGCGAAAGCGTTCGCGCGCAGCAGGATCCGCTCCAGGAGGGCCAGGTCGTCCAGGGCGTCCTCCAGGCCGCCGGTCCGGCTCAGGCCCACCAGCAACGCCGCCACGAAGGCGTCGCCGGCGCCGGTGGTGTCCACCGGACGGACCGCGAAGCCGGCCACGCTTCCGGCAGCGGACGGAGTGTAGTACTCCACGCCGGCCGCGCCGCGCGTCACGCAGAGGAGCAGCAGGTCTTCATGCATGAGGGAAGCGGCGCCGAGAGCCCCGGTGCTGCCGGCGAGGAACTCCAGCTCCTCCTCGCTCACCTTGAGGACCGAGGCGTGGGTGGAGAGCTCGATCACCGTCCGCCTGGCCGTGGCTGCGTCCGGCCACTGATCCAGCCGCAGGTTCGGGTCCACGGAGCGAGGTACGCCGGCGCCGCGCGCCACCTCCAGCGCCGCGTAGGTGGCGCTGCGGGCGGGCTCGGCGGTGAGGCTGAGCGAGCCCACGTGCAGCAGGGCAGCCCCGGCCACGTAGTCGTGCGCGAAGTCGTCCGGGCGCAGCTGCAGGTCCGCGGCGGCGTGGCGGTAGAAGGTGAACTCGCGCTCCCCGGCGGCCCCGTGCGAGACGAAGGCCAGGGCCGTGGGGAACTCCTCCGAACGGGAGACCTGGCTGACGTCCACGCCCTCGGCCACGAACGTCCCTATCAGGTGATCCCCGAAGGGGTCCGCTCCCACCTTGCCCACGAATCCCGCGGCGGCTCCCAGGCGCGCGGCGCCCACCGCCACGTTGGCGGGTGCACCACCGGCGGCGCGGTGGAAGGTGACAGCGTCCGCCAGGCCGCCCGCGTCTCCGGCTTCCCCCACCATGTCCACCAGGGCCTCTCCCAAGGTCACTATGAGTTCGGGCGCGTTACCGTCGAAGTTCCCAGGTTCCATGGTCCTCATTCCGCTGCGGCTACCGGGTCCGGCCGGCGTCGGTTCAGCCGGATCGCGTGGCCTGAGTCCAGCTTGGCGCTCGGCGCGGGTTTCCCGATGGTCTGCCCGGAGCCGGGAACGCGCTGCGGACCGTGATACAACTGATGGTCGATAGCGGCGCGGTCGCAGTGAACGCTGCGCTCCGTTGACCGCGGACGGGCAGGCGGCACGCCCACGCGCCCTGCGTGCAAGGTGACCGAAGCGGCCACCAGCATAGCGGACACCGGGTGCGCCCCCTCACGCCCACTATGAGTAGAACAAGGGGCTAATGCCGATGGACGTATCCGCCAAAGAAGACCTTCTCAACTCCTCCAGCCTCGAGTACGTGGAGCAGATGTACCTGCAGTACACGCAGTCTCCCGACTCCGTGCCGGACGAGTGGCGTGCCTACTTCGAGAGTTCACCGAACGGTGAAACCGCCCGCGGCGCCATGGGGCCCAGCTTCAAGGCGCGCTCCCTGTTCGACCCTGCCGGCCCAGCCGCCTCCAGCGACGCCAGCGACGTCGGCGTGGCTGCGGCTCTGATGCAGCAGAAGCTCGACAGGCTGGTGCGTAACTTCCGCGTGCGCGGCCACCGGCTAGCCGAGCTGAGCCCGCTCGGCCGGGACCACTTCGAGGTACCGGAACTAGACCCCGCCTACTACGGCATCTCCGAAGAGGACATGGACCGGCCCGTGCTGGCGCCCGTCATCTCAGGCGCCTCCACCGTGGGCGAGGTCATCGAGGGCCTGCGGACCACCTACACGCGCAGCATCGGCGCGCAGTTCATGCACATCGACTCGCTCGAGGTGCGCGTGTGGCTGCAGCGCCGCATGGAGTCCACCCGCAACCGCCTGCAACTCAGCCGCGCGAAGCAGCTCCGCATCCTCACCAAACTGACGGACGCCACCATCTTCGAGGACTTCATCCAGAAGAAGTTCCTGGGCGCCAAGAGCTTCTCGCTCGAGGGCTCGGAGACGCTCATCCCCCTCCTCGACCAGGCCATCGAGAAGGCCGGCACCCAGGGCATCGAGGAGATCGTCCTCGGCATGGCCCACCGCGGCCGGCTCAACGTGCTGGCCAACATCCTGGGCAAGAACCCGCGCACCATCTTCCGAGAGTTCGAGGACACCGACCCCGAGATGTACATGGGCCGCGGCGACGTCAAGTACCACCTGGGCTACTCCAACGACTGGATCACGGAGGAGGGCAAACGCATCCACCTCTCGCTGGCCTTCAACCCGTCCCACCTCGAGTTCGTGAACCCCGTGGTCCTGGGGCGCAGCCGCGCCAAGGGCGACCGCATGAACGACGAGCGGCACGAGAAGGTGCTGCCCATAATGATCCACGGCGACGCCGCCTTCATCGGCCAGGGCGTGGTGCAGGAGACCCTCAACCTGTCCGGCCTGGTGGGCTACCGCGTGGGCGGCGCGCTGCACGTGATCGTCAACAACCAGGTGGGCTTCACCACCGGCCCGCGGCAGGGCCGCAGCACCACCTACGCCACCGACGTGGCCAAGATGCTGCAGATCCCCATCTTCCACGTCAACGGCGAGGACCCCGAGGCCGTGGCGCAGGTCATCGAGCTGGCCCTCGACTTCCGCGCCGAGTTCCGCCGCGACGTGGTCATCGACATGTACGCCTACCGCCGGTTCGGCCACAACGAGACCGACGAGCCCGCCTTCACCCAACCCGTCATGTACGACAAGATCCGCAAGCGCCAGGGTGTCCGCGAGTCGTACCTGGCCCGCCTGCAGGAACTGGGCGAGGTGACCACGGAGGACGCGGAGCGCGTGGCGGAGGAGCGCCGCGCTCACCTCGACCAGGAGCTGACCGTGGCGCGCAGCGGCGACTTCAAGCTGCAGTACTCCACGCTGCAGGGCATCTGGGCCGACTACCTGGGCGGTCCCGACGCCAAGGCGCCCGAGGCCGACACCGCCATCCGCGTGGAGGATGCCAGCCGCTTGCTGGAGGCCATCACGCGGACGCCCGAGGATTTCAACCTCAACTCCAAGATCGCCCGCCAGCTCACCACGCGCGTCAAGATGGCGCGCGGTGAGGTGCCCCTCGACTGGGCCGCCGGCGAGGCCCTGGCGTTCGCCAGCCTGGTGAGCGAGGGCGTCAAGGTGCGCATGACGGGCCAGGACGTGGAGCGCGGCACGTTCAGCCACCGCCACCAGGTGTTCCACGACAGCCTGGACGGGCACGAGTTCCTCCCCATGACCAACGTGGAAGCCGAACCGGGCCTCTTCGAGATCCACAACAGCCCCCTATCCGAGGTGGCGGTGCTGGCCTTCGAGTACGGCTACAGCCTGGACATGCCGGAGGGCCTGGTCATCTGGGAGGCGCAGTACGGCGACTTCGTGAACGTGGCGCAGGTCATCATCGACCAGTTCCTGGCGAGCGCCGAAGAGAAGTGGTCGCGTCTCTCCGGCCTGGTCATGCAACTGCCGCACGGCTTCGAGGGCGGCGGGCCGGAGCACTCCAGCGCCCGTCTGGAGCGCTTCCTGCAGCTTTGCGCCGAGGACAACATGCAGGTGGTGTACCCCACCACGCCGGCGCAGATCTTCCACCTCCTCAGGCGGCAGGTGCTGAGGCCCTACCGCAAGCCCCTCATCGTCATGTCGCCCAAGAGCCTCATCCGTCACCCCAAGGCCGTGAGCAGCCTGGAGGAGTTCACCGGCAAGTTCCAGCGCGTCATCGGCGACGACAGCGTCGACCCACAGGGCGTGAAGCGCATCCTCCTCACCAGCGGCAAGGTCTACTACGACCTGCTGGCTGAGCGCGAGGAGCGTGGCGCCAACGACGTTGCCATCGTGCGGCTGGAGCAGCTCTACCCGCTGCAGCCCGAGGCCATCGAGGAGGCACTGGCGCCGTACGCCGCTGACGTGCCGGTGGTGTGGGTGCAGGAAGAGCCCGAGAACAACGGTGCGTGGCACTTCCTGCTGGTTCGTTACGGGCAGGAGTTCCATGGTCACCCGTTCCGCGGCGTGACCCGGCCCGAGTCGGCCAGCCCCGCCACGGGTTCCGGGGCAGCGCACAAGCTCGAGCAGGCAGAACTGCTCAAGCGGGCGTTCGAAGAAGAGTAAGGGTCCGCACTACACCAGCCGGCGCGACGTCAGTCGGGTGCGGCGGCGCGTCAGGGCCGGTAAGGTATAGGAGTTGGGCCGGTACGTCCAGTACCGGCCCCATAAGAGAGCTACGAGCGAAGCATCGCGGCACCACGCCGCGTGGAAGCAGAAGGAGCGAAGATGGCAACTGACGTCAAGGTGCCCGCTGCGGGCGAGTCCATCAGCGAGGTGTACATAGGCACTTGGCTCAAGAAACCTGGTGAGGCCGTGGCGGTGGACGAACCCATCGTGGAGGTGGAGACCGACAAGGCCACGCTGGACATCCCCGCTCCCGTAGCAGGGGTGCTCGTCGAGCAGCTGAAGTCGCAGGGTGACGCGGCCGCCATCGGCGAGGTCATCGCCCGCATCGACGAATCGGCAACGGCCGAAGCCGCCGCGCCCGCGGATGAGCCCAAGGAGAGCGCCCCCGCCCAGGCCGCGCCGCAAGGAGAAGCTCCCGCGCAGCCGGCGGAGGAGAAGGCACCCGCGTCGGCCCCTGCCGCCCCGGCCCCCTCCGCACCGGCACCCAGCCAGCCGGCGGTCCAGGTGCAGTCCGCGGGTCCGGAGGTCGACAAGCCCAAGGGCGTGGAGGCCACCAGCGTCATGCCCGCCGCCGCCCGCCTGCTGGAGGAGAGCGGTCTGACGGCCGGCGAGGTGCCCGCCACCGGCCCGGGCGGCCGCCTGCTGAAGGAGGACGTCCAGAACTACCTGGCCTACCGCGAGCGCGCCGCCGCGCAGGACGTTCCACTGGTGGACGCCCGCATGCCCGAGGAGGCACGCCAGGAGGAGGTCGTCCCCATGACGCTCCTGCGGCGCCGCATCGCGGAGCGACTGGTGGACGCGCAGCAGACGGCCGCGCTCCTCACCACCTTCAACGAGGCCGACATGACGGCCGTCATGGAGCTGCGCCAGGAGTACCGCGACGAGTTCGAGAAGAAGTACGGCGTGCGCTTAGGCTTCATGTCGTTCTTCGTCAAGGCCGCCATCGACGCCCTCAAGATGATCCCGCAGCTCAACGCGGAGATCCGCGGCACCGACATCGTGTACAAGAACTACTACGACATCGGCGTTGCCGTCTCCACCCCGCGGGGCCTGGTGGTGCCCGTGCTGCGCGACGCCGACCGGCTCTCGTTCGCCGAGACGGAGAAGGCCATCGCCGACTTCGGTCAGCGCGCTGCCAACAACCGCCTCAAGCCCGACGAGCTGCAGGGCGGCACCTTCACCATCAGCAACGGCGGCGTGTTCGGTTCGCTGCTCTCCACTCCCATCGTCAACCCGCCGCAGAGCGGCGTGCTGGGCATGCACAGCATCCAGCAGCGCCCCGTGGCCATGGATGGCGAGGTGGTCATCAGGCCCATGATGTACCTGGCCATGACCTACGACCACCGCATGGTGGACGGCCGCGAGGCGGTGACCTTCCTGAAGCGCATCAAGGAAGCCATCGAGAACCCCACCCGCATGCTCCTGGAAGTGTGAGGACCACCGCATGAGTGACGCGAAAGGCAACGCCGGCAGCGCTCCGGCGCAACACGACATGGTCATCATCGGCGCGGGGCCCGGGGGGTACGTGGCTGCCATCCGCGCTGCGCAACTCGGCTTCGACGTGGCGCTGGTAGAGCGCGAGTCCGCACTGGGCGGCACCTGCGTCCGCGTGGGCTGCATCCCAAGCAAGGCGCTGCTCGAGTCCAGCTACCTGTACGAGCAGAGCAGGAGCCAGCTGGAGCAGCACGGCGTGAAGGTGGAGGGCGTGCAGCTGGACCTGGAGGCCATGCAAGCCAGGCGCCGGACGGTGGTCAAACAGAACACCGACGGCGTGGCCTTCCTCATCAAGAAGAACAAGATCACCCGCTACGAGGGCACCGGCAAGCTCACCGCCCCGCGCGAGGTGAGCGTCACTGGCGCCAACGGCGAGGTCACCCAGCTGGTGGCCGAGCACGTCATCCTGGCCACGGGCTCCAAGGTGGCCAGCCTGCCCGGCGTGGAACTGGACGGCATCACGGTGGTGTCGAGCACCGAGGCCCTCGAGTTCGACTCCGTGCCCGAGAAGTTCGTGGTGATAGGAGCCGGCGTCATCGGACTGGAGCTGGGTTCCGTCTGGGCGAGGCTCGGTGCCCAGGTGACCGTGCTGGAGTACCTGGACCGCATCCTGCCCGGCATGGACTTGGAGACCGCCAAGGAGGCGCAGAAGCTGCTTCAGCGCCAGGGCCTCGAGTTCAAGCTCGGTGCGCGGGTCACGGGCGTGAGCGTGAAGGGCAAGGGCGCCAAGGCCAAGGCCACCGTGGAGGTGGAAGGCGCCGAGCCCATCGAGGCGGACAAGGTGCTGGTGGCGGTGGGCCGGCAGGCCAACAGCCACGGACTGGGGCTCGAGGAGGTGGGCGTGGAGGTCGACGAGCGCGGCCGCGTCGTCACCGACGAGCGCTTCGCCACCAACGTGCCGGGCGTCTACGCCATCGGCGACCTCATCGCCGGCCCCATGCTGGCTCACAAGGCTTCCGAGGACGGCGTGGCCCTGGTGGAGATGCTGGCCGGGCAGGCCGCCGGCGTGGACTACGGCAACGTGCCAGCCGTGGTCTACACCGAGCCCGAGGTGGCAGGGGTGGGCAAGACGGAGGAGCAGCTGAAGGACGAGGGCGTGCCCTACCGCAAGGGCAGCTTCCCCTTCATGGCCAACGGCCGCGCCCGCGCGCTGGGCACCACCGACGGCAAGGTCAAGGTGCTGGCGCACAAGGACACGGACCGGCTGCTGGGCGTTCACATCGTGGGGCCCCGCGCCGGCGACCTCATCAGTGAAGCCGTCACCGCCATAACCTACGGCGCATCCAGCGAGGACTTCGCCGCCGTGGTGCGCGCCCACCCCGGTCTCTCCGAGGTCGTGAAGGAAGCGGCGCTGGCCGTGGACGGACGCGCGCTGCACATCTAGGAACTGGCCCGAGCGGTGCTACGCTAGGCGCATGACAGAGGCGCACACGGCCCACTCCGCGCCGGCTCCCCACGTGTTGACCGCGGCAAGCTTGTACGACCTGCCGTTCCGTGACCCGGCGCTAGAACCGATAAGAGACAAGGTCCTGGAGGGCAAGAGACTCACCCTCCAGGACGGCATGGTGCTGTTCAACACGCCGGATCTGCCGGGCCTCATGCGCCTGGCTGACGTGGTCAGGCGCCGGAAGGTGGGCGACAAGGCTTACTTCGTCCACTCACTCAGGCTCTCGCAGACCAACATCTGCTACGTGGGCTGCACGTTCTGCGGTTTCCAGCGCCGCTTCGGCGAGGACGGCGTGTGGGACTACGACCTGCCGCAGGTGTGGGAGTACGTGGACCAGTTCTGGCACCCGGAGCTGACCGAGATCCACATCAGCTCCGGACACCACCCCAAGCGCCAGTGGGACTACTACCTGGACCTGGTGCGCGGTCTCACCGAGAGGTACCCGGGCGCGCAGGTCAAGGCGTGGACCGCCGCGGAGATCCATCACTTCACCAAGATCACCCGCCCGCGCCTCACCTACCGCGAGGTGCTGGAGCAGCTAAAGGAAGCCGGCCTGGTGGCCCTGCCGGGCGGCGGCGCCGAGATCTTCGCCGAGCGCGTGCGCAAGCAGATCGCCCGCGCCAAGGTCACGGCGGAGGGTTGGCTCGAGGTGCACCGCACCGCGCACGAGCTCGGCCTGCCCACCAACGCCACCATGCTCTACGGCCACATAGAGACGCTGGAAGAGCGCGTGGATCACATGCTCAGGCTCCGGCAGCAGCAGGACGAGACGGGCGGCTTCCTCTCGTTCATCCCCCTGGCCTTCCAGCCCGACAACAACCAGCTGGCCAAGGAGCTCGGCACCCGCCACACCACCGGGGTGGACGACCTGCGCAACCTGGCGGTGGCGCGCCTGCTACTCGACAACTTCCCGCACATCAAGGGCTACTGGATCATGATCACGCCCGAACTGACGCAGGTGTCGCTCTCCGCCGGCATCTCCGACATCGACGGCACCATCAAGGACGAGAAGATAGCCCACGCCAGCGGCGCCGTCACCGAGGCGGGCATGACGGAGGAGGAACTGGTGCGCCTGGTCAAGGACGCGGGCCGGGTGCCGGTGAGGCGCGACGCCCTCTACAACGAGCTCAAGGTCTACGCCTGATGCGCGGAGGCGCCGCCTCAGCTCCGGCACGGGGTGAGCGCGCCGACCGCCCCGAACGGGTAGGCGTGGTCTCCTACACCAACGTGGCGCCGCTGAACTGGAGCCTCACGCCCTGGCCCTCCCACGGCGGGGAGGCGCAGTTCTCGTACGGCGTGCCCTCCCAGCTCAACGCCGCCCTGGCGGCAGGCGAGATCGACCTGACGCTCATCTCGTCCATCGAGCTCATCCGCAACAGGCACGAGTACCGGGCGCTGCCGGACTTCTCCATCGCCACGTTGGGGCCCGTGTACAGCGTCATGCTTTTCCACCGGCCGGGCTGGCGGCAGCTGGCGGGGCAGAGGATAGCCGTCACCGATCAGTCGGCCACCAGCGTGGAGTTGCTGCGTGTACTGCTGCAGGCGGACGGCTTGGAGGCCGAACTGGTACCCACCCCTGGCGGCCTGGACGACCTGCTGGCCACGGCCGACGCCGCGCTGCTGATAGGCGACGCGGCCTTCAAGGAAGCGGTGCGGCACGTGGCGCCTCAGCCAGGCGGCCCGCGCGGGCGCGGCCTCAGCGGCGTGAGCCGCGTAGACGAGGGGCTGCAGGTGACGGACCTGGGCGAGGCCTGGTACCGACTCACGCGCCTGCCCTTCACGTTCGCCGTGTGGGCCTCGTCGGCCGATACCCGCCCGTCGGACGAACTGGTGCGCTCCTTCCGCCAGGCGCGCTACGCCGGGTTGGGCTGTCTGGCGGACGTGGCCCGCAGGGAGGCCGCCAAGCTGGACCTGCCGCACGAACTCGTGCAGCGCTACCTCGAGAACTTCCGGTACTACCTGGCGCCACCCGACCTGGACGGTCTGCTGGAGTTCGCGCGGCGCAGTGATCCCACCTTCCAGGAGGGGCAGTTACGTTTCTGGGACGTCTGACGCCGCGGGGCTACGGGCTGCCCCTCTGCGCCGTCCTGGCAGCGCTCTGCCTCACTGCCGCCACAGGCCAGTCACTGGCCACCGGCCCGCGTCCCGACGCGCGCACGGTCGACCATGACGGCCTCGTACGCCACTACCTGATGCACGTTCCCGCCGACGCTACGCTGCCGGCGCCGCTGGTAATCGCTCTGCACGGGCGGGGCGGTGACGGGGCGCAGATGGCGGCCATGACCGGCTTCACCGCGGTGGCGGAGCGCCTGGGCTTCGTGGTGCTGTTCCCCAGCGGCGTCGACCAGCAGTGGAACTACGTGCAGGGTGTGCCCGGTTACCAACTGGAGGTCGACGACCTGGGCTTCATCGTGCGCCTGGCGCAGGAGCTGGTGGAGCAGGGTACCGTCGACGGCGCGCGCATGTACGTGGCCGGCTTCTCCAACGGCGGCTTCATGACCCAGCTGCTGGCCTGCCAGGCCCCGCATGTGTTCGCCGCCTTCGCCAGCGTGGGCGCGGCGGGCTTCGGGGGCCAGCCGAGCGCCTGCGGGCCGCCCCGGCGCACCGCGCTGCTGTTCCTGCACGGCACCCACGACTCGGTCGTCCCCTGGGACGGGTTCAGGCAGGAGACGCCGCAGGGCCCCGTCACGCTGCTCGCCAGCGTGGCTCAGACCATGACCTTCTGGGCTGAGCGGCTGGGCTGCTCGCTGGAGGCACGAACCACACTGCTGCCGAGCCTGGCGCGGAACCCGACCACGCGCACCCAGGTGTCGGAGTTCCTGGGCTGTCCCG
Organism: uncultured bacterium; assembly: GCA_964467885.1. GTDB lineage: Bacteria > Deinococcota > Deinococci > Deinococcales > Trueperaceae > JAAYYF01. The sequence continues at coordinate 34,211 of CAYXUE010000011.1, forward strand.
CCGGTGCGGAGCTGCAACTGGTGGCGGTGCAGGGCGGCGGGCATAACTGGCCCGGCCACCCGGGCGTACTGCCGCCGCAGGTGGCCGGGAAAGTGAGCACCGACATAGACGCTTCCGAACTGATCTACCGCTTCTTCGAGCGGCACGCACTGGAGTGATTCGGGTCCGCTAGGCCCTCAGAGGACGTAGCGGCTGAGGTCCTCGTCCTCCACGATGCCCTCCAGCTTGTCTCTCACCATCTTGCCGTCTATGACCACGCGCCCCAGCTGGGTGCCGAAGGCGATGTCCTCCAAGACGGTTTCCAGCACCGTGTGCAGGCGCCGCGCGCCGATGTCCTCCACCTCGCTGTTGACGCGCTCGGCGTACTCCGCCAGCGCCACGATGCCGCTTTCGTCGAACTCGAGGCGCGTGCCGTCCACCGCCAGCAGGTCCACGTACTGCTTGGTGAGGGCGTAGCGGGGCTGGGTGAGGATGCGCTGGAAGTCGCTGGCGCTGAGCTCCTCGAGCTCGACACGGATGGGGAAGCGCCCCTGCAGCTCGGGGATAAGATCGGAGGGTTTGGACTGCGAGAACGCGCCCGCGGCGATGAACAGCACGTGGTCGGTGCGCACGGGCCCGAAGCGGGTGTTGACCTGCGTGCCCTCCACGATGGGCAGGAGGTCGCGCTGCACGCCCTCGCCGGACACGTCGCCACTGCCCAGGCGGTCGTTGCCGGCCACCTTGTCGATCTCGTCCAAGAACACGATGCCGAGAGACTCGGCGCGGTCCACCGCCTCGTGGGTGACCTCGTCGTGGTCGATGAGGCCGTCGGCCTCCTCGTTCTCCAACAGGCGACGCGCGTCGCGCACGGTGACCTTGCGGCGCGACTTCTTCTCCGGCATGAAGCGCTTGAACATCTCCTGCAGGTTGAGGCCCGCCTCCTCCATGCCGGGCATGGGGATGTTGCCGGGCGCCTCGTCCTTGACCTCTATCTCCACCATGCGGTCCTCGAGGTCACCGTTCCTGAGGAGGGTGCGCATGCGCTCCCGGCTCTCCTCCGCACCGCCGGGCAGCAGCACGTCCAGCAGGCGCTCCTCCGCCAGCTTGCGCGCGCGACCCATGACCTCCTCGCGCTTCTCGGACTCCACCATGGCCGCGGCGGCGTGCACCAGGTCGCGCACGATGGAGTCCACGTCGCGGCCCACGTAACCCACCTCGGTGAACTTGGTGGCCTCCACCTTGAGGAACGGGGCGCCCGCGAGCTTGGCCAGCCGCCGGGCGATCTCGGTCTTGCCCACGCCCGTGGGCCCGATCATGAGGATGTTCTTGGGCGTGACCTCCCGCTGGATCTCGGCCGGCAGGCGGCGACGGCGGTAATGGTTGCGCAGCGCCACCGCCACCATGCGCTTGGCCTTGCTCTGGCCGATGATGTGACGGTCCAGCTCCTCCACGATCTCTATGGGGGTCATCTCCGCGTTGCGGACCACTAGTTCCGTGCTCACTCTTCGTCCTCCGCCGGCGGCTCGCCGTCCTCACCTGGCTCCACCTGGGGTTCGGCCGGCTCCTCGCCCGCCTCGCCGCCGACGGTGAGCACCGTGGGGTTGCCGCTGGTGTAGATGTCGATCTCGGCCGCTATGAGCAGCGCGCGCCGTGCTATCTCCTCGGCGCCCATGTCCGAGTGCCGCAGCAGCGCCAGGGCGGCGGCCTGGGCGTACGCGCCGCCGGAACCCACAGCCGCTACCGGCTCGTCGGGGGCTATGACGTCGCCCATACCCGAGAGCGTGAGGATCTGCTCGCTGTCAGCGATCAGCAGGAGGGCTTCCAGGTTGCGCAGCGCGCGGTCGGTGCGCCACTCCTTGACGGTCTCGACCGCCGCGCGCACGAGGTTGCCGCGGTACTGCTCGAGGTAGCCCTCGTACTTCTCGATCAGGGTGAAGGCGTCGCTGACGGCGCCGGCGAAGCCCGCCAGCACGTCGCCGTCGGCCAGCGCCCGCACCTTGACGGCGCCGCGCTTGACGATGGTGTCGCCCATGGTGACCTGGCCGTCGCCTGCGATGGCGGTGATGCCGTCCTTGTTGACGGCCACGATGGTAGTTCCGTGCATCCGGTTCACCAGCAGAGCCTAGCATCGACCCAGGTGAGCGTCGGTAGAACGTGATGCTCCGCCACCTGTCGGCCCCGGCCGGCGCCTCTAGCGTTACGATGCCTTGATGCTCCTGGGCCACTCGTTCTCCACAGGTTGGGTAGAAGTGATAGCCGGACCGATGTTCTCCGGCAAGAGCGAAGAGCTGATCCGCCGCGTGACACGCGCGATCATCGCTAAGCAGAGCGTGCAGGTCTTCAAGCACGCCATCGACGACCGCTACGACGCCGTGGCTATCGCCTCGCACGCGGGGAGGCACCTGGAAGCCGAGCTCGTCACCACCCCTGACGAACTCCTCACCAGGCTCGAGCCCGAGACGCAGGTGGTGGCCATCGACGAGGCGCAGTTCCTCGACTCGGGCATCGTGGACGTCACCCAGGACCTGGCCAACGCGGGCAAGCGCGTCATAGTTGCTGGCCTCGACCTGGACTTCCGCGGCGAGCCCTTCGGCCCCATGCCCGACCTGATAGCGCGCGCCGAGGTGGTGGAGAAGCTCACCGCCATCTGCCGCTGCGGTCTGGCGGCCACGCGCACGCAGCGCCTCATCCACGGCAGGCCCGCGCACTACGGGGACCCTACGGTGCTGGTAGGGGCGGCCGAGAGCTACGAGCCGCGCTGCCGCTCGTGCCACGTGGTGGTCAAGGGCTCGCGGGAGACACCCCTGTTCGGCGTCCGCGAGGCCGCGCACTGAAGCTCGGATGGGTCCCCAACTAGTCACGAGAACGCGGCCTCCCCGCCCACCAGGCTCCCGCCCGTTCGGCGTCCGCGTGCGCCGGAAGGTGCTTTGACACTCCGTTGACGCCCCCTCCCTTACTGTTCGGCTGAGAAAGTCAAGAGCAGCCGAGTGACGCGTTAGGCGCCAGCCGCCCGCGTTCCTCGGGGGGTCGAGCCGCCGAGCCGACTCGCCGTCCGGGGAGACTCGCCTGCCGAAGCCAGGCACGGGAAGGTGCGTCGATGAACAAGAAGTTCGTTGCTGGATGTCTGATCGCGGTAGCCGCGGTGCTCGCCGTGGGCGGGGGAGCCGCCTACTACTACGTGGTCAGGCCCCTGACCGCCACCGTAAAGGCCGGTACCGAGCTCGGCAGGCTGGCGGAGCTCGAGAAGAGGGTGAGTAACCAGCGGCCCTTCACGCCGCCAGCTGACCGTGTCTTAGACGCCTCGGACGTGGAGCGCTACCTGCAAGTGACTGGCAGCGTGCTGGGCGGGCTGCAGAGCCGGGCCACAGAGCTGGAAGCCAAGTACGAGAGCCTCAGGCAGGGCGACCCCGGCGTCAGGCAGGTTCTGAACGCCTACTCGGAGATCATCTCGCTGGTGGTGCAGGCCAAGGAGATGCAGGTGGCCGCTCTGAACGAAGCCGGCTTCTCGGTGGCGGAGTACGACTGGGTGCGCCGCTCCGTGCTGGAAGCGGCGGGCCACGGAGTTGCGCAGGTGAACCTGGCCGCCCTGGCGCAGGGCGAGGTGGAGGAAGCCGCCCGCTCCGGTCAGCCCGTGCCGCGAACGAACGTCGAACTGGTGACGCCGCACCTCGAACGCATCGGCGAGTACGTCGGTCTGGCCATGTTCGGCCTCTAAGGAAGGATGAGACCTGATGCCTAAGATCTATCTCGGAGAAGCCATCTCCCTGGTCATGAAGACCCTGCCCATCGTGTGGGTGAGGCTAGGAAGCTACCTGGTGCTGGGCCTGGGGCTCGGCATCTACGCCGCCATCTTCGGCGGCATCGGCTGGTTGCTGTCGCAGCTGTGGGCGCCGCTCGGGGTCGTGCTCTTCATCGCCGCCTTCGGTGGCGCCTTCTGGATCGTCAACCTGGCCGGCAAGTACTGGTTCCACCTCCTGCGCGCCGCGCACACGGCCGTGATGACCGAGTTCATCACCACCGGCAAGGGCCCCACCACTGGACAGCTGGCGCACGGCCGCCAGCAGGTCATGAGCCGCTTCACCGACACCTCCATCCTCTTCGGCGTCAGCCTGCTGGTGGACGGCGTGGTGAAGTTCGTGGTGCGCACCTTCACGCGCGTCGCCTCCATCCTGCCCATCCCCGGCATGGACTCGCTGGGCAAGTTCCTGCAGCGCGTTGCCACCATGAGCACCACCTACGTGGACGAGGCCATCCTCTCGCGCGCCTACGCGCACCGGGAGCAGAACGTCTGGGCCGTGGCCAAGGAGGGCGTGGTGCTGTACGCGCAGGCATGGAAGCCCATCCTGGCCAACGCCGTGGTACTGGCGCTGCTCAGCTACGCCGAGTTCGTCATCTTCCTGCTCATCCTGGGACTCCCCGCGCTGGCCATCGGCGCGGCCGTCCCCAGCCTCGGGCCCGCCCTCGGCATCGGCGCGCTGATAGGCGCCTGGATGCTGAAGCTGGCCCTCTCGGACGCCATCTCGCTGGCCGCCACCCTGCTGGCCTACCACCGCGCCACGGAGTCGATGGAGCCGAACGCCGAGTGGGTGGCCAAGCTGGAGAACGCCAGCGACAAGTTCCGTGAACTGGGTCGCAAGGCGGCCGCCGGTTTCGGTGCTGAACGCGGCGCGGCGCAGCACGTTGCGGCCGACGCGGCCGAGCCGGGCGCAGCCGGCGACGTGAGCGCGGCGGCCGGCGGGTCCCAGCCGGAGGAGGATCCCGCCAAAGCCGGGGCCGTTACGAGCTTGCCGCCCGTGGACCCGGCCGTCTGAGCCGGGCGGCTGCATGTCGCAACCCGGGAGGCCGCCCCGTGCGCTCCCGTCTGGGGAGGTTGTACTATCTACCCAGGCAACAGAAACTGGCGGCCCCGCCGCTTCAGGTGATCCACCCGAAAGAAGGAGTCCCATGAGAAGGTCCGTTCTTCCTGCCTCACTGCTCGCCCTTGCCGCCTTCTTGCTGGCAGCCTGCGCCCCGAGCGCCGAGACCATCAGCGCGCCTGACAGGTGCCTCACCGAGCCCGCTCCCACCGTCGCGGTAGTGGACTTCCAGAACACCACCTCGCAGGGTGGCGGTGTCAGCGTTGTCGGCGTAGAGGACGCCGCCACGGCGCGCCTCATCACCTTGATGAAGGAGTCCGGCTGCTACGTGATAGTGGAGCGCAGCGAGCTGCTCACCATCATGCAGCAGCAGGGTCTGGAATCGCTGGATCCTGTGTCGCTGGCCAAGGCTGCCGGCGCCGGCTACGTCATCACGGGCACCGTCACCCGCGCCACCGTGGCGCGCCCGGGCGGCAGCCTCTTCGGCGTGACCGTGGGGCAGACCCGGGCGCAGGTCGAGGTCGACGTGCGCGCCACCGACATCATCACGGGCGAGGTCGTTGTCTCCCACAAGGGCAGCGGCGAAGCCTCCAGCCCCAACATCGCGACCAACCGCGTGCCGCTGGCTGGCAGCGTGCGCTACGACGATCCGGCCGTGGGCCCGCTCTTCGCCGAGGCCGCCAACTCCGCCATCAACGAGGTGGTCAACGCGCTGCGCAACAGCTTCTGAGTCGCAGCAGAGCGGCTTAGCGCCGCAGCAGAGCCTGAAACTGTCCCGAGAGAGGCCGCCACCCATGCGGGTGGCGGCCTCCTTCCTTTCGCGCCTCTACGGGGTCGTGGGCGCCGGCCCGGTGGATCCGCGCGCCGGTGCCCTACGGCCTGAGGCGCTGCTCGTCGCGCGGGAAGGCGCGAGCGAAGCGCACGTTGTGCACCCCGAGTAGCAGTGCCGTCAGGCGCTCCGCGCCGATCGCGAAACCGCCGTGGGGCGGCATGCCGTGGCGGAACACCTGCAGGTAGTCCTCGAAGTCACGCGGGTCCATGCCGCGCTTGGCCAGCTCCTCGCGCAGCACCGACTCCTCGTGCACGCGCTGACCGCCGGAGGTGATCTCCACACCGCGGAACAGCAGGTCGAAGCCGCGCGTCAGGCCGTCGGCCCGAGGATAGGTGTAGAACGGACGCGCTGCCTGCGGGTAGTTGGTCACGAAGACGAAGTCCGAGCCGTGCTCCTCCTTGGCCCAGCGCCCCACCAGGCGCTCGGCCTCCGGGTCCAGGTCCTTGCCGCCGGTGACGTGGCCGTACCGCTCGGCCACCAGCTCCCGGGCGTCCAGCAGGCGGATGCGCGGGAACGCTGCGCCCAGCGGGGGCAGCTGGGCGTCCACTTCCGCCAACTCGCGGGCGCAGTTGCGCTCCACGGCCGCCAGCATGCTGCGCAGCAGGCCCTCCTCCAGGTCCATGACCTCGCCCTCGTCCTCGATGAAGCCGAACTCCACGTCCAGTGAGAGGTACTCGGCCAGGTGCCTATGCGTGTGGCTCTTCTCCGCGCGGTACACGGGCGCGGTCTCGTACACGCGCTCGAAGACGCCAACCATGATCTGCTTGTATAGCTGAGGCGACTGCGCCAGGTAGGCGCGTTTGCCGTAGTAATCCACCTCGAACAGGTTGGCTCCGCCCTCGGCCCCGGCGCTCACCAGCTTGGGCGTGAAGATCTCGGTGAAGTCCCGCTCGTCGAGGTAGTGGCGGAAGGCGCGCACCAGCTCGGCCTGGACCTTGAGAACGGCCCTGGTGCTTGGGCTCCTCACCGTCACGTGGCGGTAGGTCAGCAGCGTGTCGGGGTTGGCACCCCACTCCTCCTTGGAGAGCTCCACCGGCGGCGGGGTGGTGGCCTCCGCCACCAGGTCCAGGCGCTCCACCTGCACTTCGAAGCCGCCCGGCGCCTTCCTGTGGGCCTTGACCGTGCCGGTGACCTGCACGGCGCTCTCGTGCAGGGGGACCGCCACGCCCTCCAGAACGCATTGGGCTACGCCCGTGCGGTCGCGCAGCACCAGGAAGCTGATCCCGCCCAGTTCACGCCGCGTGAGGACCCAGCCGGCCAGCATGACCCGCTGGCCCTCGTGTGCGGCCAGGTCCTGCACCAGTACCCGCTGCGCCCCTTCCACCCCGCTCGTAGCTCCACTGCCACCTTCACTTGCCGTCATCTGAAGCCTCCTTGGCCCGCTCTCGCTCCCTGCGCCCTCGGCCGCCTCGTGCTGCGGCGCGGTCCCGGACCGGGGCTCCGCTCGATAGAAGAGACCCCCCGAGGTCCGCGCCTCGGGGGGTCGGTATGGAGAACCGTTACGACGCCTACGCCCCGAGGTGCCTCGTATCGGAATTATCGTCCGTGAGGGGGCGTAGCCTTCGCGTCATGCGCGTAAGGCTAGCAGGCGCGCTTGGTTGAGTCAACAACGGGCAGGAGGCGCTCAGTCACGCCCGGCCAGGTGCTCCCGTATGCGCGCCAGGTGGATGCGATCCTTCGGACGGTCCAGCCGCTGCTTCATGGCGATCACGTCCGCCAGCGGAGCGCAGGGTACGCCTTGCACGAACTCGGCCCGCGCCACCACCGACTCGGCGCTCTCACCCAGCCAGCCGTCGTACACCTCCACGTCCGGACCCAGGCTCACGCGCTGGTCATGCTCGCCCTTGTCGAGCTCGGCCTCACCGCGCTCCACCCAGGCCAGGGCCTGGCGCCAGGCGTCGCCCCGGGCCACCACGTCCACGTCACCCGCCTCGTCCAGCACGCCGCGCAGTACCAAGGAGGCGCTGGAATGGACCACGTAGTCGTTGGGGGAGAGCCGCAGTTCGCGCAGCCGGGCCAGGATGTCGTTCAGGTGCATGCCGGATGATACGCCCACCCGTGGAACCGCGATGGGCCGGGCGGCGGCGAGCGACTATCATGGCTCCGTGAGTGGACTTTCGGAGGAACAGACGCGGGCCGTGGTGGCCATGGCCATGGACCTGGCCCGTCAGGGGCGTGGCGAGGAGCTGGCGGAGTTCGTGCAGAGGGGGCTACCGGTGAACGTGCAGGACGACGAGGGCAACAGCCTGCTGATGCTGGCTGCCTACCGCGGTCAACTAGGGACCGTGCGCACCCTCATCGGTCTGGGCGCGGACGTGAACCTGCGCAACGACCGAGACCAGACGCCCATCGCCGGCGCCCTGTTCAAGGGTGAGGACGACGTCGTGCGCGAGTTGCGCGCGGCGGGGGCCGACCTGGACGCCGGCACACCGACCGCCCGCCAGGCCGCCGAGATGTTCGGGCGCCAGGGGCTGTTGGAGGAGTAGCCCCACCCGTACCGCGGCCCCGAACGAGCGAGGGCCCGAGGCATGACAGCCTCGAGCCCTCGCTCCTATCCGGTGCGCGCCTCTATCAGGCAGGCACGTTGTCCGGGTTGGGCTCGGCTTCGGAGAGCTTGCCGGCCTGCAGCGCCTGGATGGCGCGTCGCACGCCCTCACCGTAGGCCGGGTCGGCCTGGGTGCAGTTGTAGATGTGGCGCTCGATGGTGGCCTGGCTGGCACCGTTGATGGCGCGCGCCGTGTTCTCGAACAGCGCCTGCTGCTGCTCGGGGGTCATGAGGCGGAAGAGGTCGCCGGGCTGCTCGTAGTAGTTGTCGTCGTCCGCGCGGTAGTCGTAGCGGTCGGCGTTGCCGCTGAGCGCCAGTGCGGGTTCGGCGTACTCCGGCTGCGTGCCCCAGTGGCCGTAGCTGTTGGGGGTGATGCCGGGCACGCTGCCCTGGTTGCCGTCCACGCGCATGGCGCCGTCGCGGTGGTAGGTGTTCGGGTGCTCAACGGCGCGCGGCTGGTTGACGGGGATCTGGTGGTGGTTGACGCCCACGCGGTAGCGGGCGGCGTCGCCGTACGAGAAGAGGCGACCCTGCAGCATGCGGTCCGGCGAGTAGCCTATGCCCGGCACCACGTTGGCTGGCGTGAAGGCGGCCTGCTCCACGTCCTGGAAGTAGTTGTCCGGGTTGCGGTTCAGCTCGAACTCACCCACTTCGATGAGCGGGTAGTCCTTCTTGGACCAGACCTTGGTGAGGTCGAAGGGGTGGAAGCGGTAATCGGCCGCCTCGGCCTCGGGCATGACCTGGATGTAGAAGGTCCACTTGGGGAAGTCGCCGCGTTCGATGGCTTCGTACAGGTCGCGCTGGTGAGACTCGCGGTCCTCGCCGTTGATGGCGGCCGCCTCGGCGTCCGTGAGGTTCTTGATGCCCTGCTGTGTGCGGAAGTGGAACTTGACCCAGAAGCGCTCGTTGTCGGCGTTGATGAACGAGTAGGTGTGCGAGCCGAAGCCGTGCATGTGGCGGTAGCTGGCCGGGATGCCGCGGTCGGACATGACGATGGTGACCTGGTGCAGCGCTTCGGGCAGGTTGGTCCAGAAGTCCCAGTTGTTCTCGGCGTCGCGCAGGTTGGTGCGCGGGTCGCGCTTCACGGCGCGGTTGAGGTCCGGGAAGTGGTGCGGGTCGCGGTGGAAGAAGACGGGGGTGTTGTTGCCCACCATGTCCCAGTTGCCCTCTTCGGTGTAGAAGCGCAGCGCGAAGCCACGGATGTCGCGTTCCGCGTCCGCGGCGCCGCGTTCACCGGCCACGGTGGAGAAGCGCGCGAACATCTCCGTCTGCTTGCCCACCTCGGAGAAGATCTTGGCCTTGGTGTACTTGGTTATGTCCTGCGTGACGGTGAAGGTGCCCCAGGCGCCGGAGCCCTTGGCGTGCATGCGCCGCTCGGGGATGACCTCGCGGTGGAAGTGCGCCAGCTTCTCGAGGAACCAGACGTCCTCCAGCAGCATCGGGCCGCGCGGGCCCGCCGTCTTGGCGTTATCGTTCTCCGGAACTGGGGCTCCGGCGGCAGTCGTCAATGGCTTCTTCTGGTCGTATGGGATGGTCGCTCTCCTTTACTGGTTAATCGGTTTTCTACTTTGTGGCTGGGTGTTTCTCTGCGGGCGCCGCAGGGCGGCCCGACTTCTACCCCGATTATGCCATCAGTCGGGCGGGGCGCATGTCCTCCGAAGTCGGAACGGTTACGAGTTTGCTACCGCTAACTCTCCGAGCCCGGGCCGTCCGGAGTAGATCCAGCCGGCCGGCGCTTGTCCAGGAAGCGTTGCAGCACCCGCATGGCGTGGAGCGCCCGCGGGAAGCCCACGAAGATGGCCGTCTGTATCAGCGTTTCGCGCAGTTCCTGTTCCGTGGCGCCCACCAGCAGGGCGCCCCGCAGGTGGGTGGTCAACTCGTCCTCTACCCCCAGGCTGGTGAGGACCGCCACGCTGATCAGTTCCCGTGTGCGCAGGTCCAGCCCGGGGCGAGCGAGCATCTCGTCGTAGACAACGCGCGTGATGAGGTCGGCCATGTCCGGGTCCGCGGCCGCCAGGGACTCCTCGATGCGCTGGATCTGCGAGCCCCAGATGGCCTCGCGGGGCGACTGCGCAGTGGTGTCGTACTCCACCAGTAGCGCCACCGTGCCCGAAGCCACCTGCACGAAGATCTCCGTTCGCTCGCCGGTCCGGCCCGTGACCCGGTTGGAGAGGCCCAGGCCCGTGCCGAACGGCAGCCTGGTCCCGCTGAGGGGGAAGGCCAGGCCGGTGCTGGACACGACCGCTTCCTCGGTCAACGCCAGCAGACTCACGGTGGTGCCGGCCGGCAGCTCCAGCCCGAGTTGGCGGCCCGGGAGCGTGATGTGCGCCTCGTGATGTGCGCCGTGGAGCGAGATGGTGACCGGCGCAGCCGGACCTCCGCCCGGGTCGCCCTGCGGCTCCGCCCCGACCTCGGCGTGCCGCGCCGCGATGAAGAGCGCCGCCAGGCTCTGGTCGAGGCGGCTGCCGAACGCCCCCAGCACGCGTATCCGGTCCGCACCGCGCTGCAGCGCGGCGCTTATGGCCAGCTCCAGATCGAGTTCGTCCTTGTCCTCGTCGTGCGTCTGGCGGGGCACGTGGGGGTAGGCGGCCAGCGCGCTGGCGCTGACGCTGTCCATGTCGCCCACCAGCAGATCCGGCTCGAGCTTGAGGGTGCGCGCCAACTCCAGTCCGCCATCGGCGGCGATGATCACGTCCACGCCCTGCAACAGCGCCGGGATCAGCCTGGGCAGGGGCATGGTGCCCGCCGCCAGTACCAGGGCGGTTCGACCGCCCAGAACGTCGCTACGGTTCATCTTCACTCCGCTCCTCACGCCTTCCGCGCACCGCCTCCGGCGAGCTCCTGACTGTCCGTACGTTAGCGCCCTCCGGTCGTTCGCCCTCCCCCGGAAGCAGGCGCCAAGCTGACGCCGGAGCCGTAAGCAGCAGCTGGCTGGGGCTGCCGCCCGGGTCGATCGGTCCGCTAGGGCTGAGTGGCGCCGTGAGCTCGCGGTCGAAGCCGCGCCACACCACGTTCACGCCCCACTCGGGCACGTGCAGGGTGGCCTTCCAGCCCAGGCCCTCGCGCACCGCCTCCACCACCCGCGCCTGGGTCCGGAAGGCGCTGCCTGTGCCAGCGGACGCATCACCAGGATCCTCCCACGGGTGCAGGGAGGCCAGATCGGCGCGGAACAGGGCCTCCCCGCCCGCACCGGCGATGCGCTCGACGGGCAGGCCGGGGTGGTCTCCCAGGGGGTAGACGTTCTCGTGGCCCAGGAACCTGGCGGCCCAACCGCTGACGGGCCGTTCGAGCAGCTCTTCACTGGGTCCCACCTGCACGATGCGCCCGGCGCGCATGAGGGCCACGCGGTCCGCGAGGGCGAACGCCTCCGCCTGATCGTGCGTCACGTAGAAGGCGCGCTTGCCGAGGACGCCGAGCAGCTGCGCCAGCTCGCCCTTGAGCGCCTGCCTCAGCTGCTCGTCCAGGTTGGAGAGAGGCTCGTCCAGCAGCAGCAGATCCGGGTCGGGCGCCAGGGCGCGAGCCAGGGCCACGCGCTGCTGCTGGCCGCCCGACAGCCGGTCCACGCGCCGGTCACCCAGCCCGGCCAAGCCCACCAGCTCCAGCAGCTCCGCCACCCGCTGCTCGCGCTGCCGCCCCGGTACGCCGCCCTCCACCAGACCGAAACCCACGTTGCCCGCCACGTCCAGATGCGGGAAGAGCGCGTAGGACTGGAAGACCATGCCCACGTCACGGCGCTGCGGCGGCGTGAGCGTGACGTCACGGCCGTCCAGCAGCAGCCGGCCGGCGTCCGGCCGCTCCAGGCCCGCCACCAGGCGCAGTAGCGTGCTCTTGCCGCAGCCGCTGGGGCCCAGCAGGGCCACCGTCTCGTTCTCTGCCAGCGTCAGGCGTACGTCGTCCACCGCCACCACGCTGCCGAAGCGCTTCGTCAGGCCGTCCAGTTGCAGGCTCACGAGCGTCGCGCCCTTCCGGGCCGGTGGGTCCACTCAGGTCCGCTCGTCACTCAGAACTCGCTCCGTCCACGTCTCTGCAGGATAAGCATCACGAGCGCCGTCAGGAGCATCAGCACGGCCGCCAGGGCCAGGGCTTGGCCGTAGTTGACGGCGCCGGGGCGGCCCAACCTGTCGTAGATGGCCACCGGCAGGGTGGCGTACTCGGGGCGCACGAGCAGCAGGGAGGCGCCGAACTCACCCATGGAGATGGCGAAAGCGAAAGCTGCCGCGGTCAGCAGTGCGGAGCGCAGGAGGGGCAACTCGACCCGCCACAGGGCGCGTAGCGGCCCGGCCCCCAGCAGCGCTGCCGCCTCCAGCTGCTGCGCGGGCAGCGAGCGCAGCGCCGGCAGCAGCGTTCGCGCCACGAAGGGGAACGCCAGCAGCGCGTGCGCCAGCGGGATACCCCAGAAGGTGGTCACCAGCAGGGGGAAGGTGAGGAGGTAGCCGAACGCCAGCGTGACGGGGCTGGTGGCCAGAGGCAGCAGACTGGCCTGGTCCAGCACGCGCCAGCCGCCTCGCGCCACGGCGTAGGCGAAGAGGAAGCCTATGAGCAGCGCCAGAAGGGTGCTGAGCGTGGCGAAGGTGAGGGAGTTGGCCAGGGCGCGCCACAGTCCGGGGAAACCAAGGCTCTGCCGCGCTTCGAGCAGGCTGCCGAAGGTGGCCAGGCTGGGGAAGTCGCCGCCCGGGCCGGTGAAGGCCTGCACCAGCAGCGCCAGCAGCGGAGCTAGGATCAGCCCGCCTGCCAGCAGCAGGTCGGCGCCCAGCAGCACCTGCGTGCCGGCGGTGGGTCGACGCTCCGCGGAGCCGGGCGCCACGGGCACCGCCAGGCGCGCCTGCAGCCGCGTGTACACGGATGAAGCCGCCAGCACCAGCAGCAGCTGCACCAGCACCAGGGCCGCTGCGGCGTCCAGCTTCAGCAGTCGGGCGGTGAGGTTGTAGATCTCCACCTCCAACGTGGCGAACTGCGCCGCCGGCGCCAGGATGAGGATCACCCCGAAACTCGTGAAGCAGAAGATGAACGTGAGGACGGCCGCTGCCAGCGTGGCGGGCAGAGCGAGCGGCAGCGTCACCCGCCACAGCGTGCGCCACCGGCCGGCCCCCAGGGTGGAAGCCGCCTCTTCCAGCTGCGGCGCCACGCGCTCCAGGAAGCTGGCCACCAGCCGAGCCACCACCGAGAAGTTGTAGAACACGTGCGCCAGGAGAACGATGGCCAGGCTGTTGCGCAGGTCCACGCCCAGCACCCCGCGCGGGCCCGCCAAGGCCATGAAACCGATGCCCGCCACTACGGTGGGCATGACGAAGGGGATGGTGAACGCAGCGGTGAGGGCCCGCTTGCCGCGGAAGCGGTAGCGGGCGAGTAGCAGGGCGGTAGGCAGCCCCAGGGCCACGGTCAGGACGGTGGAGAGTAGCGCCTGACCCAGCGTGAAGCCGATGCGCCCCAGGTAGTAGGGGTCGGTCAGGGTTCGCAGCAGCGCGGCGCCCAAGGGCTCCTCGCCGGGCGCCAGTCCGCGCCCCAGGATCACTCCCAGCGGCACCAGTAGGAAGGCCGCCAGGAAGAGCGTTGCTACGCCTCCCGCCACATGCGCCAAGGGGTTGGATCCGGGTCTGGAGCGCATCGCTACAGTGTAGGACGGCACAACCCGACCGTGCGCCGCGGGCTCCCAGCCGCAGGTCCCCGGCGGCGCGAGGGGGCTGGTGGAGGCGGAGGGAACGGAACGGGGAAGGCCGTTGGGGGAGTTGGGCGGGCCGTTCCGGTCTCATCCGGACGGGCGCGCTTGACAGGTGCTGGTCCCGGCGCTAAAGTCACTCCGGTCATGGCAGATAACCGCTCCATCTACCTCAACCGTGTACGCCTCGGCGCGCCACAGGCGCCGCTCGGCACGGTCGCAGATGGGGAGAGGACTGCCTTCACGACTCACTGACCCAACAACGCTTCTACAAGCGCAGCGACCGTGGAGAGCTTCCCCAAGCAACCGCGGTCGCTTCTTCGTGCTCTCCCTGAAGTAGCACCGCCCCACACCGGCGAACTTCACATCCAGGAACCTCACCGGGCACCAGCCCGTCAGCACGGAACGAAGGTCGTGAGATGACCAGTACCACCGCCCCCGGCGGCCTCACCAGAGAACGGCAGAGACCGATGGGTCTCGTAAGCATCCTCCTGCGCTACCTGGCACCGCAGAAGTGGATGGCGCTGCTCATGACCCTCCTGCTGCTGGCGGCCACCGGGCTGCAGGTGCTCGTGCCGCAGCTGCTGCGGCGCTTCATCGACGGCGCCATGGCCTCGCTGCCCACGAGCCAGCTCGTCAACATCGCCCTGCTCTTCATCGGCGTGGCGCTGCTCACGCAGTTGCTCAACGCGGGCGCGACCTACGTGGCCGCCTCGGTGGGCTGGACGGCCACCAACTACCTGCGCCAGGACCTCACCGAGCACACGCTGGGGCTGGACATGAGCTTCCACAACGCGCGCACCTCGGGCGAGATGATCGAGCGCATAGACGGCGACATAACCAGTCTGTCGAACTTCCTCTCGGTCTTCACCGTGCGGGTGGTGGGCGGGCTCCTGCTGGTGATCGGCATCCTGATAGCGCTGTGGCTGGAGAACCCGCTCATCGGCGCCGCGCTGACGCTCTTCGCGGTGGTGGAGCTGGTGGTGCTCAGCTTCACGCGCAAGGCGGGCGTGCCGGCCTCCAACCTGGAGCGCGAGGCCAACGCGCAGCTCTTCGGCTTCATCGAGGAGC
>CAYXUE010000012.1:0-16298 GCA_964467885.1 uncultured bacterium
GCGCCAGGGCGTTGGGGATCACGTGCTTGACCAGCGTGCCCATGCGCCGCCGGCCCAGGGCGCTGGCGGCCTCCACGAACTCGCGGTTGCGGATGCTGAGCACCGAGCCGCGGATGATGCGGGCGTATATCGGTATGGCCGCTATGCCCACGGCGATCATGAGGTTGGTCAACCCCGTGCCGAAGGTGGCCACCAGCACGATGGCCAGGAGGATGCCGGGGAAGGCCAGCAGCGTGTCCACCAGCCGCTGCACGGTCATGTCCACCCAGCCGCCCATGAAGGCGGAGATGGCGCCGATCGGCACGCCGATCCCTAAGCCGATGCCCACGGAGATCAGGCCGATGAAGAGCGAGATCCAGGCGCCGTGCACCAGGCGCGAGAAGACGTCGCGGCCCTGCTCGTCGGTGCCCAGCAGGTAGAAGCGCACGGGGCCGTCCACCCCGAAGAGGTGCAGGTCGGACTCCACCAGGCCGAACAGCCACTTGTAGCTGGGTCCGCGCTGGAAGAGCTTGACGGGGTAGGCGGTGCTGTCGTCCACCTCTATGCCCCGGGTGGGCGAGCGCTGCGCGCGGCTGACCCAGATGCCGAACTGCCCCTCCGGTCCGCGGAGGCTGACGCCGGTGCCGGGCGGCAGGTAAGTGGTGCGCAGGTCCTGCGTCTGCGGCAGGTAGGGGGCGATGAAGGGCGCGAAGGCCACCACGGCCAGGAAGAGCGCGATGATGGTGATGCCGATGATGGCCAGCGGGTTGCGTGCCAGCCGGCGGCGCCAGCGGGGCGCCTGGCGGCGCTCCTTCGGCGCCTTCGTAACGGCTTCAGGGGCGTCAGTCATAGCGGATCCTCGGGTCGATGAGGCCGTAGACGAGGTCTACCAGCAGGTTCACGATGATGAACGACACGGCGATCAGCAGCACGGAGCCCTGCACCACGGGGTAGTCGCGCGAGAGCACCGAGGTGACGAGCATGCGGCCCACGCCGGGCCAGGTGAAGACCGTCTCGGTGATGACGGCGCCCGCCAGCAGCGAGCCGAACTCGAGGCCGCCCACCGTGAGGACGGGCACGAGGGCGTTGCGCAGCGCGTGCTTGAACACCACCGTGCGGGGTGCGCCGCCCTTGGCGCGGGCCGTGCGCACGTAGTCCTGCCCCAGCACCTCGAGCAGGGCCGAGCGCGTCATGCGCGCGATGATGCCCGTGCTGGAGAGCCCCAGGGTGATGGCGGGCAGCACCAGGTGCGCGAAGGTGCCCCGGCCCGCCACGGGGAAGATGGGCGTTTCCACCGCGAAGAAGCGGATGGCCAGCAGCCCGAACCAGAAGGTGGGCATGCTGACGCCGATGAGGGCCAGGATCATGGAGAGCGCGTCGACCCACGTGTTCGACTTGAGGGCCGAGATTATCCCCAGGCCTATGCCGACCACCAGCGCGAAGGCGATGGCCGCCACCGCCAGCTCGACCGTGTTGGGGAAGAAGTCGATGAGTTCCTGCGTCACGGGGCGGTTCGTGCGGGTGGAGCGGCCCAGGTCGCCCTGCACTACGCCGGTGATGAAGCGCTGGAACTGCACGAGCATGGAGTCGTTGAGGCCGAAGCGCTCGCGGATGCGCTCCACCGTGGCGGCGTCGGCGAACTCGCCGGCCAGCAGCAGCGCCGGGTCGCCGGGAGCCAAGCGCACCATCAGGAAGACGATGATGAGAACGCCCAGCAGGGAGGGCAGCGCCACCAGCAGGCGGCGGATGGTGTACTGGGTCAAGAGAAGTCCTTACGTTCGATTCGTTTTCAGAAAGATAGTTGGATTGTAAGTGAATCCGGTCGGGTGGGGCGAGTGGTCGGCCCACCCGAGGGACTCAGGGCCCGGGTGGGAGGCCTAGATATGACCTCCCACCCGGATGGCATCGTTACTCGAGGCTGGCGGTGTGGGCCAGGACGCGCTCGGTCGGGTGGATGACCAGACCGTTCACGTTGTCGCGCACGGCGACCAGCTGGGTCTCGCTGTGCAGGAAGAGCCAGGCGGCGTCCTCCCAGATGAGCGTCATGGCCTCTTCGTAGGCCGCGAGGCGCTCTTCGGGGTTGGTGTTGGTGCGGGCGAAGTCGAGGAGCTCGTCCACGCGCTCGTTGGAGTAGGCGCCGCGGTTGGAACCCACGGGGCGCTGCTGCTCGGTGTGGAACAGCGGGTAGAGGCCGTAGTCGGCGTCACCGGTGACGGTGCCCCAGCCGAGAAGGGCGATGGGCATTACGTTCTCGCCGGGAACGGCGTTGGAGAGCTCGAGGTAGGCGGACCACTCGAGGGTCTCGATGGTGACGTCGATGCCGACCTGGGCCAGCATCTCCTGCATGGCTTCCACGGTCTGGATGTCCTGGAGGTAGCGGCCGGAGGGCGAGTAGAGCGTGGTGGAGAAGCCGTCAGGGTAGCCGGCTTCGGCCAGCAGCTCGCGGGCGCGCTCGGGGTTGTAGTCGTAGTCGCCGACCGGGGTGTAACCGAAGATGCCCGGGGCGATGGGGGCGTCGGAGGGACGCACGGCGCCGCCCAGCACGAACTCGGCCAGCGCCTCGTTGTCGACGGCGTAGTTGATGGCCTGGCGCACGCGCACGTCGTTGATGGGCTCGTGCGTGAAGTTCATGAACATGAAGATGGTGCGCAGGCTGGAGACGTTCTCCACGGTCACGCCGTCAGCGGCGTTCAGGCGCGCGATGTCCTGCGGGGGCACGCGCACGGCCACGTGGGCCTGGCCGCTCTCAACAAGGGCCATGCGAGTGGCGTTCTCGGGCACGGTGAGGAAGCGCACGCCGCTCACGCCGGGCTGCTCGCCCCAGTAGCCGTCGTAGCGCTCGAGCTCGATGGCGTCGTTACGCTGCCAGGAGACGAACTTGAAGGGGCCGGTGCCGACGGGGTTGGAGGCGAAGTCCTCGCCGAACTCCTCGGCGGCCGAGGGCAGCACGATGGCGGTGGAGGAGTGGGTCATGTGCGCCAGCAGCGGGGCGAACTGGTTGGCGAGGGTGATCTCGAGCGTGTAGTCGCCGGTGACGGTGACGTCGCTGATGGAGTCCAGCAGGAAGCGGAACGTCCAGGCGTTCTCGGGATCGAGGAAGCGGTCGAGGCTGCCCTTGACGATCTCGGCGGTCAGCGGGGTGCCGTCGTGGAAGGTCACGTCGTCACGGATGGTGAGGTTGAGGCCGAGACCGTCGTTGGTGAACTCGTAGTCCGAGACGAGGTGCGGCACGATGTCGCCCTCGGGGGTGAGTTCGAACAGCGTCTCGTAGAGGTGGCTGGTGACGGTGGCCGAGGGGGAGTCGGTGGCGTCGTGCGGGTCGAGCGTCACGGCGTCGGTGCCCTGAGCCACCACGAGCACCTGGGCGAGCGCGAAGCTGCCAAGGAGCGCGGTCAGCGCCAGGACGGCTAGGAGTCGACGGATCGTCTTATGCATGTGTTCTCCTTACTTCCGAATGATGGTACGAGACCGAACATCAAGCAACAGATGCCGAACGGATAGGAACGTTCCTGTACCCCGATGTTGTCTTGGGTTCGATACTAAAGTTGTGGGCCAGTGGCGTCAACAGGCCAGGGCGCGATAGGCCCGTGAGTTAACGAACGCGCAAGACGCGGCGGCACTGAGGAGGGCGTGTACAGCGGGCCTAAGTGCGGCTGGTCTAGGAGTGGAGCGGCTCGTAGTGGTGCGTAGTATGCACTACATACACCTAGTTCAGGGCGAATCTTGGCCTGCGCTGCGCTCCGCCGGTACGTACCCCGGATGAGCGTCGGCGGGCGGGCGCCTGTTCGGTGTGAACCGCCTCTCACCCGCAAGTGTGGTGTGCTGGGAGGACTGCAACGGGGAAGTACCCCTGGAGGATCAGATAAGTGACCAGAGCCACCCTCGACCCAGGTTTCAGTGTCAGCGACGCCGACGAGCTTTACTCCATCCGCTCGTGGTCGAACGGCTATTTCGGCATCTCGCCCACCGGCGACCTGACGGTCTCCGCGCGCGGTCGCGTGCCGCTGGCGGTGCGCGACATCGTGGAGCGCCTCAGTGACGACGGGCACCAACTGCCCATGGTGCTGCGCTTCCCGGACATCCTGGAGGACCGCATCGACAAGGTGAACGAGGCGTTCGCCGCCTCCATCGCCGAGGCGGGCTACTCCAACACCTACCAGGGCGTTTACCCCATCAAGGTCAACCAGCGCCGCGTGGTGGTGGAGACCATCGCTGCCTACGGCGCCAAGTGGCGCACGGGCCTGGAGGCGGGCAGCAAGGCCGAGCTGGCGCTGTGCCTGGCGCACGACACCCACGACGACGCGCTGCTCTGCTGCAACGGCTTCAAGGACGACGACTTCATCAGGCTGGCGCTGTGGGGCCGCAAGCTGGGCCGCAAGGTCATCATCACCCTCGAGAAGGCCGGCGAGCTGGAGCGCGTGCTGCGCATAAGCAAGGAGATGGGCGTGAAGCCGCTCCTGGGCGTGCGCTTCAAGCTGCACGCGCGCGGCAGCGGCCAGTGGGAGGCCTCCGGCGGCGACGACGCCAAGTTCGGCCTCACCGCCTCGGAGCTCATCCACGTGGCCGAGCGCGTGAAGGCGGAGGGCATGGCGGACTCGCTGGTGCTGCTGCACTGCCATGTGGGCAGCCAGCTGACCGACATCAGGCGCATCCGCTCCGCCATCCGCGAGGCGGCTCAGGCCTACGTGGAGCTGGCCGAGATGGGCGTGGGCGTGCAGTACCTCGACGTGGGCGGCGGCCTGGCCGTGGACTACGACGGCAGCAAGACCACCTACTACGTGAGCGCCAACTACAACCTGCGCGAGTACGCCGACACCGTGGTCTACACCATCATGGAGGCCTGCAAGGAGTGGGAGGTGCCCGAGCCCATCATCGTCACGGAGTCGGGCCGCGCGCTGACGGCGCACCACTCCGTGCTGGTGGTGCCGGTGGTCGACGCCATCGGCCCCATGCGGCGCCCGGTGGACCTGCCGCCCCTCACGGAGGAGCACGCGCTGGTGAAGGAGATGCGCGAGTTGGAGGCCGAGATCACCGTCAAGAACTACCGCGAGGTCTACAACGAGGCCGTCTCCAACAAGGAGACCATGCACTCGCTCTTCGACCTGGGTTACCTGAGCCTGCTGGAGCGCGGTCACATCGAGCAGGCCTACAACCGCATCCTGGCGCGCGTGGCCAAGGTGGTGGAGCAGCTGGATTACGTGCCGGAGGAGTTCGAGCTGCTGCCGCGCATGCTGGCCGACAAGTACGTGGTGAACTTCTCGCTCTTCCAGAGCCTGCCGGACCACTGGGCCATCAACGCGCTCTTCCCCATCGTGCCGCTGCAGCGCCTCAACGAGCGGCCGCGCCGCAACGCCACGCTGGTGGACATCAGCTGCGATTCTGATGGCAAGATCGACAGGTTCATCGACCTGCGGGACGTGCGCTCGGCGCTGCCGGTGCACGAGCTGGTACCGGGCCAGCCGTACTACCTGGGCATCTTCCTGACCGGCGCCTACCAGGACGTGCTGGCCAACGCGCACAACCTCTTCGGCCGCGTGAACGAGGCGCACGTGCGCCTGGACGACGCCGGCCCGCAGATCGAGCTTTACGTGGAGGGTCAGAAGGCGCGCCGCGTGATCCAGAACATGGGTTACCAGACGCCCGAGCTGCACGCGGCGGTGGCCGAGCAGGCCAACGAGGTCCGCCAGCAGGGCGCCATGACCGAGGAAGAGGTGCAGGAGTTCCTCGAGGTCTACGACCGCGAGTTGGTGGGCTACACCTACCTGGAGGCGCTATGACCGCGGGTCGGTTGAGCCCTCAGGCCGAGGCCTGCCGGTGAGCGCGGTGCGCGCGGAGCTGGAGACGGACCACAAGCTGCCGGACGGCCGCCGGCCGGTGGCGGGCGCGGTCCTGGTGAACCGCCGCGGGCAGCTCCTGCTGCAGCACCGCGACGACGATCCGCGGATCGAGTCGCCGGGTCAGTGGTCGCTGTTCGGGGGCGGGCTGGACGAGGGCGAGGAGCCCACGGAGGCCATGCTGCGCGAGGTAGAGGAGGAGATCGGCTACCGCCCCCGCGCCTACCGGCCGCTGGCGGTTTTCAGCGGCTACTACGCCGAGTTCCACGTCTATCTGGCCGAGGTGACGCCGGCCATAGAGGATCTCGTGCTGCAGGAGGGTCAGGGCTTCGCCTTCTTCAGCCGTGAGGAGGCCAAGCGCCTGGACCTCACGGAGGTGGCGCAGCTGGCCTTGCAGGCGCTGGAGCTGCTCGAGCTGCAGCGCGACAGCAAGGGCGGCGGGGAGCTGCTGCCGGGTTACGGCGTCTGAACCGCCTCTGCGGATAGCCGACGCGCTTTCCCGCTGCTGCCCGGGTCGGAGGCCGGTCAGCCGAGGAGAGGCCCGGGCCCGCTAGAAGTCCGCTAGAAGTCGTAGCGCGCCCCGTCGTAGCCGAGTTCGGTGTTGGGGAAGACGGCCCGCGCCTCGGCCAGCGTGGCCGCGCCGCCGTCCTCCCTGGGGCCTATGTGCACAAGTACCAGACGCTTGGCCCCGGCCTCGAGCGCCACGCGCGCGGCGTCGGCGGCGCCCGTGTGGCCCGGCCCGGCACCCGTGGCTTCGTGCACCAGCAGGTCCGCGCCCTCCGCCAGCCGCGCTATGGCGGCGCTGGGCTCGGTGTCGGAGGAGTAGGCGATGACCTTGCCGCCGCTGGTCTCCACCCGCAGGCCGATGCAGGGCACGGAGTGCTGGCCCGGGCTGGCGTAGATGGTGAAGTCGTCGCAGGTGAGCACGAGCTCGCGCTCGAGCTCCGGCACCAGGAAGAGGTCCAGGGCGGGGTAGTCCGGCCAGGCGGCGGTGTCGAAGGCGCCGTCCAGCCGCTCGACCTGTTTGAGCGCCGCCTCGTTGCCGTACACGGGGAACGGCTCGGTCCGGCCCGCCAGCCAGAGCCGCTCCATCAGGAGGGGGAAGCCCCCGACGTGGTCGGCGTGCTCGTGCGTGACTACGAGCCCGTCCACGCGGGCCAGATCCAGCCCGCTGTTCAGCGCCCGGTGGGCAGCGTCTCCGCCGCAGTCGACGAGGTAGAGGGAATCGGGGCCCTCCACCGCGAGCATGGTGGTGGTGCGGCTGGCATCCGAGAGGGCCGCGCCCGTGCCGAGAAGATGTAGGGTGACCACCGGTTCCTCCTGTTAGCGATGATAGAACCGGCGCGCCCGCCTCCCCTGGGCAACAGCACTTCGGCCAGCTCCGACCGTCGAGTCCCCCCGTTCAGTTCAGTCGCGTAACGCTCACTCCCCCGTGAACTCGGGCTTGCGCTTCTCCAGGAAGGCGCGGATGCCCTCCTTCTGATCCGCCGTGCCGAACAGCAGGTAGAAGGCGTTGCGCTCGAACTCGAGCCCCTGCGCCAGCGGACCGTCCTGCGCGCGGTTCACGGCGCTCTTGGCGAGTTTCACGGCGTGCGGCGCACGCGCGGCCACGTTGCGCGCCAGCTCCAGGGCGGAGTCCAGGTAACCCTCGACCGGCACCACGCGGTTCGCCAGCCCGTGCGCCACCGCCTCCTCGGCCGTGAGGAATCGCCCGGCCAGGATGACCTCCATCGCTAGGTACTTGCCCAACTGCCGCGTGAGTCGCTGGGTGCCGCCGGCGCCGGGCATGATACCCAGGTTGATCTCGGGCTGGCCGAGCTGCGCCGTCTCCGAGGCCACGATCATGTCGCACAGCAGGGCCAGCTCCAGGCCGCCCCCCAGCGCGTAACCGGAGACGGCCGCGATGATGGGCTTGCGCGTGCGCGCCAGCGCCTCCCAGCTCTCGAAGCGGTAGGCGCCCAGCATGTCCGGCACGGTCCTGCCGTCCATCTCCGTCACGTCGGCGCCGGCTGCGAAGGCCCGCTCGTCGCCCGTGATGACCAGGCAGCCCACCGCGTCGTCGAGGTCGAAGCCCCGGGCCGCGTGGGCCAGTTCCTTCAGCGTGGCCTGGTTCAGGGCGTTGCGCCTGTCGGGGCGGTTGATGCGGATGAGGCCCACACCGCCCTCCAGGCGCTGCACGATGAGGTTCTCGTAGTAGGTGGCTTCCTCGGCGCCCTCCGGCACGGCCTCAGCCCTCGGTGGTGTCGGCGGAGTCGGCGAAGAGCACGGTGACGATGCCCTTGGCGAAGCCCATGAGGTCAGCCCCCAGCGCGCGGTTCTCCGGCGACTTCATGGCCGCGTCGAACGTCTCCCGGTTCGGGAAGTGCATCTCGGCTATCAGCACGTAGCGCGGCTCGCGGCCGAAGGCGTCGGCGTACACGCGGTTCACCACTAGCTTCTCCAGGCCCGGCACCTTGCGCGCCAGCGGGGCGTGCACGTTGTCGTAGTGCTCGAAGAAGGCGGCCTCGTCCTCCGGGCGTTCGTACATGGCTATCAGCTTGACCATCGTATGTTTCCTCCTCTTCGCTCTTGCTCGCCCCGTTGGCCGGGCTATCCTCCCGGCGCTCAGGGGTCCGAACGGTCCGCGTCCTTACGCTCCTCGAACCGGCGGCGCAGGTCGTCGAAGGCGGCCTGCAGGCGCTCCTCCGGCAGTATCACCTGCACCGTGGAGCCGGTGCCTATCAGGTCGCCCAACTCGGTCTTGGCCTCGCAGGTGGCGTGCACGCGGTTGCGCTCCATGCGCTCGAACCTGGCCGTCAGATGCACGCGCATGCCGGGCAGCGCGGAAGCCAGGTGCTTGACCGCCACCTCGTAACCGATGCCGGCTTCGCCCTCCTCCAGGAACGGCAGGATGATCTTGCGGCTCACCAGCTCCATGTGCTTGGTCAGCCAGTAGGTGGCGTACACGGGGTGCAGCTTGCCCAGCCGCGGGTCCTCGCGGTCCTCGAAGTCCACGGTCATGGCCTCGGTGACCACGATCAGGTGCTGCGTCTCGTAACCCTCCGGGATCTGGCGCATCAGCGGCCCCCCCGGCCCGTGCGCGGGGCGTCCGTACCGGGGCGGGATCCGTCGGCCACGAACGTGGCCAGGTCCGTGAAGCGCTGGCCGCCGGCACCGACCAGGCGGCGCAGCAGCGGGTGAGGCGCGAAGCGCTCGGCGCCCACCTCGCGCTGCAGGCCGTACAGGGCGTGCAGTATCTCCTTCAGCCCCATGGCCTCGGCCCACTCCAGCGGTCCGGCGGGGTAGTTGACGCCCAGCCGCATGGCCAGGTCGATGTCCTGGGGAGAGGCCAGACGCTCCGCCACGGCCGAGACGGCCTCGTTCAGCAGCAGCGCGAAGATGCGGAAGGCGTTGCCTCCCGCCTGATCCGGTGGGGTCAGGGTGACGATGCCGAGCTGCTGGAGCAGGCCTTCGGCGCGGGCCAGGTCGCCCGGGGCGCCCGTCACCGGCTCCAGCAACTCGAAGGTGAGCGGAGCCCCGGGGGGGTCTTCGGCCCCGGTGCCGGTCAGCGCGGCGAGGTGCGCCGGCGAGGGCAGGAAGCTGAAGCCCAGCGTAGGCGTGGCAGGCTCCGTGGGGTGGGCGCGGTCGGCCGTGGCCCCGGCCAGTTCACTGGCGCTGTGCGCCCAGCAGAGGGCTAGGCGGAGGCCGGCTTCCACGGTGGCGCCGCTGGCCTTCTCGTCCAAGGAGAGGCGGGCGTCCAGCAGCAGGTCGGCGGGGGCGACGCCCTCCTCGTCCTCCACCAGCGCACCCGGACAGTTCCTCTCCAGCAGGGCGCGCAGCACGCGGGCGGCGCTGCCCTCGCCCAGCACCGCTACACGGGGCCGGGGGGCGTCGGGCGCCACGGTAGCTGCGGCGGGCCGGGGCGCCGGGTACGCAGCGGACTCCCGCTCAGTGGAACCCCCTTGCGTACCGTCCTGGCGCCGTCCCGCCGCGTCGTAGCTGTAGAAGCCGCGGCCGGACTTCCTGCCCAGGCGCCCCGCCGTCACGAGGGAGCGCTGCAGCGGGTGCGGCCGGTAGCGCGGCTCGTGGAAGAAGGCTTGGTACACGCTCCGCGTGGCGGCCAGGTTCACGTCCAGGCCGATCAGGTCGAGCAGCTCGAACGGGCCCATGCGGAAGCCCGCGGCGCGGATGGCGGCGTCGACGTCCGGGAAGGCCGCGCCCTCACCGGCCAGCCGGAGGGCCTCGCCGTAGAACGGACGGGCAACGCGGTTGACGATGAAGCCCGGACTGTCCTGCGCCACCACGGGCTGGCGGCCCAGGGCTTCGGCCACGGCCACCGCGTCGTCCACCAGGCTCCGGGGCGTCTCCAGTCCCGGGATCACCTCCACCAGGCGCATGAGCGGCGCCGGGTTGAAGAAGTGCACCCCGATCACGTTCTCGGGTCGGCGGCAGGTGGCGGCGATCTCGGTCACCGACAGGGTCGAGGTGTTGGTGGCCAGCCGCGCGCCCGGCGCCACTTCCTCCACCCGCGCGAAGAGCTGGCGCTTCAGCTCCAACTGCTCGGGCGCAGCCTCGAACACCCAGCGTGCCGCGGCCACGGCGTGCACGTCCGTGGCGGTAGTGAGGCGGCGCAGCAGGGCAGCGGGCGCCTCGTCCAGTCGGCCCTTGCCCGCCAGCATCTCGAAGGTGTCGTTCAGTGCGGCCCGAGCGCGGCTGAGCGCCTCCGCCTGCGGATCCACCAGCACCACGTCGGCGCCCGCCTGCAGCAGCAGCTGCGCTATGCCGCGCCCCATGGTGCCGGCGCCCAGCACGGCCACCGGCAGGCCGGCGAGCAGGTCGCCGTGGCTCACGGCGCCGCCCTTAGGAGGGAACAGATCATCTGCCCCGAATATAACCGGGGGGCACCCCGTGAACCGGCGCGGTTACGCGGAGCTCCGTACCCGCAGGCGCCCGTAAGCGCCGTTCCCGCGTCACCCGGTCTGCAGGGAGGCGCCGCTCACTGCGCCCCTCCGCCGCCGCGCTCGAGCATGGCGTCTATCTGCAGCGCCAGGTAGAGCTTGGCCAGCGTCTCGGGCCGGGCCAACGGCTCGTGCACCAGCTCTTCGATGCGCTTGAGGCGGTAACGGAGCGTGTTCACGTGCACGTGCAGCTCGTCGGCCAGTGACCCAAGGTCTTCGGGTGAGCGGATGTACGCCACCAGCGTGCGCCACAGCTTGCCCTGCGGATCGGCCTCCTTGACGGCGCCCACGAGCCGGTCGCGCAGCGCCTCCAGGTTGCCGTGCGGCTGCTGCTGCAGCACCCAGTACACCGGGTCCAGCTCGTCGAACCACCCGAGGCCCGAGCCGCCGGGCAGCGACTGCAGCGCCAGCAGGGCCTGGTGGTAGGCGTCGGCCACGCCGGTGATGTCCTCACGCGGCAGGCTGAGGCCCATGCGCAGCTCCGTCTCGCCCACCGCGGCCTGGGCGGCGCTCAGCAGCAGCCGCGCGTGCTGCCGCGGGGCGGCGCTGGTGAAGACCCACACGCAGTGGTGCGCGCGCGTCTCGGACAGCACGCCGTAGCCCAGCGCCCGGAAGTACTCCTCGCCCGCCTCGCGCATCTGCTCCAACTGGTGGAACTGGCGGGCCTGGGCGGCGCGGCCGGTGCGCAGGCGGGGGCCGACCTCGCCCACGGCCACCAGGTAGGGCGATTCGCCGCTCATGCCTGCGGCGGCCAGGCGCGGCTCGAGCATCATGGCCGCCTGCGGCGCCGCCAGCCACTCGGCCAGCAGCGCGCTGAGGGCGCTCGAGTCATGGCGCGCCTCGGCGCTCCGCTGCAGCGCGGCGGAGAGGAGCAGCGTGCGGCAGAGCTCGAGCCACGGCCGGGCGCCCTCTTCCACCTCGAACGCCACCAGCACGCCACGCAGACGCCCGTCGGCGTGCAGTCTCAGCGTGAGGGCCGGCCGGCCGCCCAGCCGCGTCTCGCCCTCGGGCCAGAGCGTGAGCGGCGAACCGCCGTGCTGGTCCCTGCGGGGCCGCCAGCCGCTGCGGCCCGCCCGCGCCGTGACGTCGCCCCACGGCGTGAGGAGCACCAGGTCCGTCCCGGTGAGGGCGTGGACCCGTTCCAGCAGCTCGCGCTCCGGCTTGGGCGTGCTCAGCGCGGCCAGCAGGTGGCTCTGCGGTGCGGCTAGCAGGGTGGCTGCCTGGTGCCCGGCGGCCACCAGCAGCTGCAGCCCGGCCACCTCCACCTTCTCGAGCGCCACCGAGGGTGGCGCGACCAGCAGGGTGAGCCCCAACTCCTCCGCCCTGGTCACCAGCTGCGTGGGTAGGGTGCGGCGCTGCGGCGCGAGGCCGTAGACCAGGGCGGCGGGGGGCGGGGCCAGGACCGGGTCGGCCGCCGGACGCGGCACCGTGAAGGGAGCCTCGCTGAGGCGAAGGTCGCGGCCCGAGAGCCACGGTCGGTCCGCGGCCGACTCGGCGTGCCGCACGGCCATGAAGGGGGTGGCCGCGTCGCCTGTGACCAGTTCCAGTTCCAGGTCGGAGCGCTCCAGCAGCGCGGCCACGGTGGGGGCGCCGGGAGTCACCATGGCGCGCCGTTGGTGCCGTGGCGAGGCCCGGTCAGCGCTAGATGCAGCTGCATGTGACCAGTGTAGCGCCGGCAGTTGTGGATTACCACAAAGATCTGAGAACTTTGGTCGGCACGACGATTGCGGGGCAGCGCGACGCCCGCTAGACTCGGGGCAGATGGAACAGGTGCGCCACAGAGGAGAACGAGGTCACGTGCCCACGTCCGCCAACGGAGCGGACGCGGCAGCGCACGACTTCAGCCCGCGCGACTTCCGCAACGCCCTCGGCCGCTTCGCCACCGGCATCACGGTGGTCACCATGCGCGCTGCGGCGGAGGCGGAGGACGGCCAGGCGGAAGGCGAAGAGCGGACCTTCGGCATCACCGTCAACGCCTTCATGTCCGTCTCGCTGGATCCGCCGCTGGTGGCGGTCTCCATCGACAAGCGCGCCCGCGCCCACGGCACCCTGCAGGCGGCCCAGCGCTACGGCATCAGCGTGCTGGCGGAGGGCCAGCAGGCGCTGTCCGACGTGTTCGCCGGCCGGCCCGTCGAGCCGCCCGAAGAGCCGTTCGAGCAACTGGCCCAGTTCCCCGTCCTCAAGGGCGCCCTGACGCAGCTGGTGCTCAGCACCCACCAGACGCACGACGCTGGCGACCACACCATCTTCGTCGGCAAGGTCGAGGCCCTCCGCTACCACGAGGGCGAGCCGCTGCTCTTCTTCAAAGGGCGTTACGAGACGCTGCCGACCAGCCAACCGGTCACCTGAACTGAGCGGCGCCTTGGCACCGAGGTGCGGCAGACACGACTGAGCCTCTGGTAGCGTTACTCATCGAACCGCTGCCTGGAGGTCAGTAACAGTGTCCGACGCCTCTACACCCAACACTTCTACAGCAGAGCTAACCGCCGCCCTGGAGCGGGCGCGCCAACGCGCCGACTCCTACGTCGAGGAGCTGGCGGAGTTCGTGCGCATACCCAGCGTGAGCACCGACCAGCAGCACGCGCCCGACATGGCCGCCGCCGCCGAGTGGCTGGCCGAGCGCGTGCGCCGTGCCGGGGTGCCCGACGTGCGCGTCATGCCCACCGACGGCTACCCCGTGGTGGTGGGGCGCTGGCACGCCGCGCCCGGCGCTCCGACGGTGGTCATCTACGGCCACTACGACGTGCAGCCGCCCGAGCCGCTCGAGCTGTGGAACTCCCCGCCCTTCGAGCCCGAGCTGCGGGACGGCAAGCTCTACGGCCGCGGCGCCAGCGACGACAAGGCCGGCGTGCTCTCGGCCCTGTACGCGGTGGAGGCCTCGGCCGCCGCCACCGGCGCGCCGCCCCTCAACGTCACCTTCATGTTCGAGGGTGAGGAGGAGGTGGGCAGCCCCAACCTCGTGCCGTTCATCCGCGAGAACAAGGAGCTGTTCGCAGCCGACCTGGCCATCAGTGCCGACGGGGGCATCTTCGACGTGGGCGTACCTTCCCTCACCGTCGGCTCGCGCGGACTGACCGGCGTGGAGGTCACCGTGAGGGGCGCCAACGCCGACCTGCACTCCGGCATGTACGGCGGCGCCGTGGCCAACCCGCTCATGGCCCTCTCGCACATCGTCTCCTCCCTGCAGGACGAGAACGGCGTGGTGCAGGTGGAGGGCTTCTACGACGGCATCCCCGAACTTACGGCGGGCGAACGCGAGGCCATCGCCTCCGTGCCCAAGGTGGAGGGCGAGCTGGCTTCGCTCGGCCTGAACGAGTGGTGGGGCGACCCCGCCTACACCCCGGACGAGCGGCGCGTGGTGCGGCCCACCCTCGAGATCAACGGCATGTGGGGCGGCTACCAGGGCGCCGGCATCAAGACGGTGCTACCCAGCGAGGCGTTCGCCAAGATCACCTGCCGGCTGGTGGAGGGGCAGGATCCGGCGGATGTGGCCAGCAAGCTGGAGCGTCACATCCTGAACGCCGCCCCCCAGGGCGTGAGCGTGAACGTGCGCAAGCTGCCCGGCAACGGCCGCGCTTACCAGATGCCCCTCGACTTGAAGGTGCTGGAGGTGGCCGGCCAGGCCATGGAGGCCACCTTCGGCAGGGAACCCTTCCCGGTCTGGACGGGCGGCACCGTGCCCGTGGCCGAGCAGTTCGTTAGCGAGCTGGGCATCTGGTGCCTCTACTTCGCCTTCGGCGAGCCCGACAACGGCCTGCACGCGCCCAACGAGTTCTACAGGGTCGATACGCTGCAGAAAGGCGTGGAGGCCACGGTGCGGCTCTTCTACGGCCTGGCCGCCGAGCCCGGCGCGGTCGAGAAGCCCACGGAGGTTTGAGCATGCGAGTTCCCCAAGGGTCCATCGTTCCGCTGCCCACCCCTTTCACCGGCGAGGACGCCCGCATAGACGAGGCGGCCCTCAGGGGCATAGTGGAGTTCCAGCTGGAGAACGGCTCGCACGGTCTCAGCTGCTGCGGCACCACCGGCGAGCCGTCGTCGCTGTCGGTGGACGAGCGCAAACGGGTGGTGGAGATCGTCAAGGACGCCATCGCTGGCCGCGTGCCGTTCATCCCCGGCACGGGCAGCAACAACCTGGACGAGACCCTCGAGATGACGCGCCACGCCGTGGAGCTGGGCGTGGACGGCGTGATGATCATCGCGCCCTACTACATAAGGCCCAACCAGCAGAACCTCTTCGACTACTTCAGCACGGTGGCGCGTTCGGTGCCGGACACGCCCGTCATCCTCTACAACATCCCGGGTCGCGCCGCGGTCAACGTCGAGCCCGAGACGATCGGCCGGTTGCGGGCGGAGTGCCCCAACATCGTGGGCGTCAAGCACGCCACCAAGAACCTGGACGACGTGTCCTACACGTTCGTGCACGCCGGCCGCGACTTCGGCGTGTACTGCGGCGCCGAGACCCTCACCTACCCCATGCTGACGCTGGGCGGCAGTGGGCACATCAGCGCCACGGGCGTGGTGGCGCCCAAGCAGATCGCCAGGCTCTACGAGCTGGCGGCCGCAGGCAAGTGGGACGAAGCGCGCGACCTGCATTACGAGATGCTGGAGCTGAACGACATGCTGTTCGTAGAGGTGAACCCCGTGCCGCTCAAGACCGCCCTGGCCATCATGGGGCTGTGCGAGGCGCGCTGGCGCCTGCCGCTGGGGCCCATGCTGCCTGAGAACGAGCGTAAGCTGCTGGCCACCCTGGAGAAGTACGGCATCGTGGAGCAGCGCGAGGGTGGCGCCACGGGCGCCTCGGCATGAGGCCCGCACCCTCTCCGCGCAGCGGCCGCGTGGTCATGGACGGCCGGCAGCAGCAGGTGTGGCAGCTGGACGACGGCACCGTGGTCACGGCCAGTGGGCGCCAGGTGGACGAGGCGGCCGTGCAGTGGTTGCCGCCCTTCGAGCCCGGCAGCATCATCGCCGTGGCCCTTAACTTCAGCGACCACGCGGCTGAGCTCAGCCTGGACGAGCCGGAGCAGCCGGCGCTGTTCCCCAAGTTCCGCAACGCCATCGTCGGCCACCGCGGGGTGATCGTGCGGCCGCGCGGCGTCGAGTACATGCATTACGAGACCGAGTTGGCGGTGGTCATCGGCCGCGAGGCTCGCCGCGTGCCGCGCGCCGACGCGCTGGAGGTGGTGAAGGGCTACACGGTGGCCAACGACCTCGTGGTGCGCGACTTCGTCATCAACCACTTCCGGCCGCCCATCAAGCCCAAGAACTTCGACACCTTCCTGCCCTTAGGGCCATTCCTGGTGGAGAAGGAGGCGGTGCCCGACCCGCAGGCACTGCAGATCCGCACGCTGGTCAACGGCGAGGAGCGCCAGAAGGGCAGCACGGACAACATGATGCGCTCCGTGGCGGAGCTCATCGAGTACATCACCGAGTTCATGACCCTGCGCGAGAACGACGTCATCCTCACGGGCACCCCCAAGGGCATCTCGCACCTCAGGCCCGGTGACGAGGTCACCTGCCAGGTCGAGGGCGTGGGCGAGCTGGTGAACCG
>CAYXUE010000012.1:16398-49105 GCA_964467885.1 uncultured bacterium
CCTGGACACCGTTAGCGCAGCCGAACAGAACCGCCGCGCGGCGCTGGAGGCGCTGGACGAGCTGCTGAAGCAGGCGGGCGTGGAGGGGCGCGGCACGGTAGCGCCCACGGCGCCGATAGTGGGGCACCTCGTGGGAGGCCGGTGGCGCCCCTCGCAGTCGGGCGAGGCCTTCGCCACCAACGCGCCCGTGGACGGCGCGCACCTGGCCGACGTGGCCGCTGGCGACGCCGCCGACGTGGACGCCGCCGCCAAGGCGGCCGCCGAGGCCTTCCCGGCGTGGCGCGCCATGAGCGCCAAGGAGCGTCGGCGCGTCCTCTACCGCCTGGCCGAGCTCATCGAGCAGCACGCCGAGAAGATCGCCGTGCTGGAGGTGCTGGACACGGGGCAGGCGCTGCGTTTCATGCGGCAGGCGGCGGCACGCGGGGCGGACAACTTCCGCTTCTTCGCGGACCGCATCGCGAGCGCCGCCGACGGCCTGGCCCTGCCTACGGACGATTTCCTGAACTACACGCGGCGCCAGCCCATCGGCCCCGTGGCGGTCATCACGCCGTGGAACACGCCCTTCATGCTCTCCACCTGGAAGATCGCGCCCGCCCTGGCGGCCGGCTGCACCGTGGTGCACAAGCCGGCCGAGTGGAGCCCGCTGTCGGCCACCTACCTGGCGCAGCTGGCGCTGGAGGCGGGCGTGCCGCCCGGCGTGTGGAACGTGGTGCACGGCCTGGGCGAGAGCGCCGGCAAGGCCGTGACCGAGCACCCGGCCATCCGCGCCGTGGCGTTCGTGGGCGAGAGCGTGACCGGCAGCCACATCATGGCGCAGGGCGCGCCCACGCTGAAGCGCGTGCACTTCGAGCTGGGCGGCAAGAACCCCGTGGTGGTCTTCGACGACGCGGACCTGGAGCGCGCGCTGGACGCCGCCGTGTTCATGATCTACAGCCTGAACGGCGAGCGCTGCACCTCCTCCAGCCGCCTGCTGGTGCAGCGCGGGATATACGACGAGTTCACGCAGCGGCTGGCCGAGCGCGCCGCCAAGGTGGTGGTGGGCGACCCCTTCGACCCCGCCACGGAGGTGGGGCCGCTCATCCACCCCGTGCACGCCGACAAGGTGCGCGGCTACCTGCAGCTGGCCCCGCAGGAGGGCGCCCGGGTGCTGGGCGGTGACGCCGCCCCCGGCGGCAACTACGTGGCCCCCACGCTGCTGGTCGACGCCAGGCCAGACATGCGCATCGCGCAGGAGGAGATCTTCGGTCCCGTCCTCACGGCGCTGGCCTTCGACGACGAGGCCGAGGCCCTGCGCATAGCCAACGACGTGCGCTACGGCCTGGCCGGCTACGTCTGGACCAACGACGTGGCCCGCGCTCACCGCTTCGCCCAGGGCCTCGAAGTGGGCATGGTGTGGGTCAACTCCCACAACGTGCGCCACCTGCCCACCCCGTTCGGCGGCATGAAGGCCAGCGGCATCGGGCGCGACGGCGGTGACTACAGCTTCGACTTCTACATGGAGACCCAGAACATCGCCATCGCCCTGGGGGAGCACCCCATCCCCCGCTTGGGCAACTAGGAGGCACGCATGCCCGCACGCACAGGTGGACAGTTCCTCGAAGGCCTGAAACGCAACCCGCCCAACATCTACATCGACGGCGAGCGGGTCGAGGACCCCACGACGCACCCCGCCACGGCCTCCATCGCCCGCTCGATAGCCGAGCTGTACGACCTGCAGCATCAGCCCGAGCTGGTCGACGTCATGACGTACGAGAGCCCCTCCAGCGGCGAGCGCGTGGGCTTGTCGTTCATGGAGACCACCACGCGGGAGGACCTCACGCGCCGCTCGGAGATGCACAAGGTGTGGGCTGACCACAGCCTGGGCTTCATAGGTCGCAGCCCCGACTACCTCAACGTGAACCTGATGGCTGCCGCCCGGGCGCAGAGCTACTTCGAGCGCTGCGATCCGCGCTTCGGCGAGAACATCAGGCGCTACTACGAGTACGTGCGCGAGAACGACCTGTGCCTCACGCACGCCCTGACCAACCCCCAGGTGAACCGCTCCGCCCGAGCGGACCAGCTGCCGGATCCGTACATCGCCCTGGGGGTGGTGCGCGAGACGGAGGAGGGCCTCATCGTGCGCGGCGCGCGCATGCTGGCCACGCTGCCCATCGCCGACGAGATCCTCATCTTCCCCTCCACCGTGCTGAAGGAGGAGCCGGAGATGGCGCGCTACGCTCTGGCGTTCGCGTTGCCCTGCTCCACGCCCGGCCTCTCGTTCATCGGCCGCGAGCCGCTGGACTTAGGCCGCAGCCGCGAGGACCATCCCCTGGGATCCCGCTTCGACGAGATGGACGCTTTGGTGGTGTTCGACGACGTGCTGGTGCCCTGGGACCGCGTCTTCCTGCACGGCGACGTGGCGCTGGCCAACCGGGCCTACCCCGCCACCGGCGCCGTGTACCAGATGGCCCACCAGGTCATCAACGTCAAGATCGCCAAGGCCGAGGCGTTCCTGGGCGTGGCCGAGAGCATAGTGCGCGCCATCGGCAGCGGCCAGTTCCAGCACGTGCAGCAGAAGATGGCCGAGCTCATCATCGTGCTGGAGACGCTCAAGGCGTACCGCACGCAGGCCGAGGCCACGGCCGAGCTGGACGAGTTCGGCACCATGACGCCCGGCAGGGCGGCATTGGACGCGGCCCGCAACTACTTCCCGCAGGTCTACCCGCGCATGGTGGAGCTGCTGCAGCTCCTGTCGGCCAGCGGGCTCATCATGATCCCCACCGAGGCCGACAGGCACGGGCCCATGGCGGACGCGGTCGACAAGTTCCTCCAGGCCAAGAACGTGGACGCCGACGAGCGCATCAGGCTCTTCCGTCTGGCGTGGGACATGACCATCTCGGGCTTCGGCGGGCGGCAGAACCTCTACGAGAAGTACTTCTTCGGCGACCCCGTGCGCACGCAGGGCGCCTTCTACCAGAGCTACGACCTCGAGCCCATGGTGGAGCGCATCGAGGAGTTCCTGGAGGAGTCGCGCACCAAGAGCGGCGTGAACGCATGAGCCCCCTGGTGGCCGCCAACCCCGCTCCGCCGTTCGACGTCGTGCGCGTGTCGCACGTGGAGCTCGGCGTGGCCGACCTGCAGCGCTCCCGCGCCTTCTACGAGGAGGCGCTGGGGCTGGTGGTGTCGGCCGCCGAGCCGGGGGCCCTCTACCTGCGGGGCCTGGAGGAGCGCGGTCACCACTCGCTCGTGCTGCGCGAGGAGAGCGCGGGGCGCTGCCTGCGCCTGGGCTTCCGGGTTCGCTCCGAAGCGGAACTGGACAGGGCGCACACCTACTTCACGGAGCGCGGCCTCCCGGCACGGTGGGCGGACGGCGCGGACGCCGGCGGCGCCAAGGGCCAGGGCCGCACCCTGCACGTGACGGACGCCTTCGGGCACCCGCTGGCCTTCTACGCCACGCAGGAGCGGCAGGAGCGGCTGCTGCAGCGCTACGGCGAGTACCGGGGCGCGGCCATCCAGCGGCTGGACCACATCAACCTCTTCGCCGCGGACCTGCAGGCCACCCACGAGTTCCTGGCCGGCGAGCTCGGCTTCCGCACCAGCGAGTACACGGACACGGACGAGGCCGACCCGCGCCTGTGGGCCGTGTGGATGCACCGCAAGGGCAACGTCCACGACGTGGCCCTCACCAACGGGGTGGGCCCTCGCCTACACCACGTGGGCCTCTGGGTGCGCGGCGAGCTGGACATCATCCGCGCCTGCGACATCCTGGCCACCACCGGCTGGCGCGGCAGTCTGGAGCGCGGGCCCGGTCGCCACGGCATCTCCAACGCCTTCTTCCTCTACCTGCGTGACCCCGACGGTCACCGCATCGAGCTGTTCACGGGTGATTACCTCACCCTTGATCCGGACTTCGAACCGCTAGGTTGGAAGATCGACGACCCGCAGCGGCAGACGCTATGGGGGCATCCGGCGCCCAAGAGTTGGTTCGAGGAGGGGAGTGAGTTCGCCGGCGTGGAACCGGTAGAGCCGAAGATGCCGGTGAAGCCTATGGTTGCACGGTAGGAGTGGCGCGATAGGTGTGAAACGGTAGGAGTCGCCTAGTTCGGGCCCCGCGGGCCCGCGTTCCCAGGAGGAGCGATCATGCACCGCAGCTCAGCTGATCCGAAGTCCGTCATAGCCGCCCCCCTGTTGATCCTGCTGGCCCTGTTCATCGGGCTGGCCGCCGCGCAGGGCGCCACCGACGCTGAGACCCTCCGTATCGGGGTGGTGCTCGATCAGACCGGCCCCGCCTCGGCGCTGGGCGAGGGCGAGGCCAACGCCCTCCGCCTCCTGCAGGACAAACTGGCGGAGCGGGGCGGCCCCGGCGACTACGCCGTGGAGTTCGTGCTGATCGACTCCGGCTCCACCGTGCGGGGCGCCGTGGACGCCGTCACGCAGCTGCTGGAGGAGGAGCGGGTGCACGCGCTGCTGTGCTGCACGCTCTCGTCGTCGTCGTTGGCCATAGTGGCGCAGGCGGAGGCGGCCAACGTGCCGACCATCAGCCTGGCGGCTTCGGTGGCCATCGCCCGGCCGGCGGCCATGCGCCGCTGGATCTTCCAGGCAGCGCAGAGCGACAACCTGATGGTGCAGGGCGCGGTGGCGGACATGCAGCAGCGCGGCATCACGGACGTCACCGTACTGGCGCTGTCCGACGAGTACGGCGAGAGCGGCCTGCTCGAACTGCAGATGGCGCTGGCCGGATCGGACGTGAGGCTGCACAAGGTGGTGCGCTACGACCGCGACGCCGACTCGTACGCGGCGCCTTCCCTGGCGGCGGTGCTCGACCGTCCGCAGGCCATCGTGGTGTGGGGCATAGCGGAGGACAGCGCCCGCATGGTGCGCGCCCTTAGGGAGCGGCAGTTCGGCGGCGACATCTACGTGAGCCACGGGGTGGGCGCGCCGGCGTTCCTCGAGCTGGCCGGCGACGCGGCCGAGGGCGTGCGCTCGCCCATGGGGCCGGTGCTGGTAGCCGACCAGTTGGCGGCGAACCACCCGCTGAAGGGGAGCGCCCTGGCGTTCTCCCAAGCCTACGGCGAGGCGTTCGGCGCCGGATCCCTCACATCGTTCGCAGCGCACATGCACGACGCCGTGGGGCTCATCGAGCAGGCGGTCCGCCACGCCGGCGAGGCCGGCGGGTTGGACCTCTCGGACCTGCAGGCCGCCCGCGCCGCCATCCGCCGCTCGCTGGAGGAGATGGACCCCTACTTCGGCGCCGGCGGGGTGTTCGACTACAACGGCGGCGACCACGTCGGCTTGGACGAGCGCGCCATGGTCATGGTGGAGGTGCGGGACGGAGCGTGGGCGCTGGGTCGCTGAGCGCCGCGCAGCCTTGAGAGCCGCTGGGCGGCCCGTCCACCGCCCGCGTCACAACCCACGGACCGCCGCGGGGCTCAGCCGATCGGGCTCTTGAGCCCCGCTTTGCGGCGGTAGAGCGTGGCCTGACCCACGTGGTAGGCCTCGTGCCACAGCATGAAGTTGAGCTGGTAGCCCAGTGTGCCGTTGCTGCTCTCGTACGGCTGCTGCAGCTGTTCCGCGGAGACGGCCTCGAGCGCGGGCAGCAGCCGTTCGTGGGTGGTGAGGAAATCGGCCAGGTGCCGTTCGAGGGGCCACGCCTCCTCCGGCGAGGGCGGGGTGGAACCGTAATCGAAGCCCGCGTCCACCTCCTCGCTCCTCACCCGCTGGGCGCCCAGCGCGACCAGCATGCGGTCGCGGCCGGCCACCAGGTGCGCCACCAGCCAGTTGAGGTGGTTGCCGCCCTCGAACAGCGTGACGAGCGCCTGCTCGTCGCTCAGGCCCTCCAGGTTGCGGGTCAGCAGGCTGTGGTTGAGCTTGGCCAGGTGTATCAGCTGAGCTTTCATCAGGCCGCCACCCCCAAGCTGCGAAGCGCCTCCAGGTCGCGCTTGTGGCCCAGGTCGTCGTCGCCCAGCGGGGTTTCCAGCACCATCGACTGACCCTTCAGGGCGGGATCGTGGATGACGCGCCCGAAGAAATCCAGGCCGATGAGGCCGGCGCCCACGTTGTCGTGCCGGTCCTTGCGTGAGCCGAGTGGGTGCTTGGAGTCGTTGAGGTGGATGCAGCCCAGGCGCCCTGGCCCGATGAGCTCGAAGAACTCGTCGAAGGTGGCGCGGTAACCCTCCGCTGTGGAGAGGTCGTAGCCCGCCGCGAAGGCGTGGCAGCTGTCGAGGCAGACTCCCACCTTGGACTCCTGGTCCACCAGGTCGATGATGCGCCTCAGCTCGCTGAACTTGGCCCCCAGCGTGCTGCCCTGCCCGGCGGTGTTCTCGAGCAGCACCTTGGTGGTGATGGTGGGGTCGGCGGCCAGCACCTCGTCCAGCGACCGGGCTATCCGGTCTATGCCTGCGTCCTCGCCGCTGCCCAGGTGCGCCCCCGGGTGCAGTACCAGGCCGTCCACGCCCAGGGCGGTGCAGCGCTGCAGCTCGTCCAGCAGCGCGGCCTTGGACTTCTCCAGCACGTCCTCCTTGGGGCTGGCCAGGTTGATGAGGTAGGCGGCGTGCGCCACCACGGGCTGCGGGGCGGCAGCGCGCGCCTCATGGAAGGCGGTCACGTCCGCATCGGCCAGTGCCTTGGCGCGCCACTGGTTGGGGCTCTTGACGAAGATCTGCAGGGCCTCGCAGCCGATCTCGGCCCCGCGGTCGAACGCCCGCGCGGCGCCGCCGGCGGTGGAAACATGCGCTCCTAGTAAAGCCATATGGCTAGAGTCTACCAACGCCCGGATGACCGCCCGTAAGGGCATCCTGCCGCGCACCCGGCCGCGCGCCAGGAGCCTTGCCCGGCCCACCCGCCGCCTTGGCTACGCCCTGATATCCTGCCCGGAGTGGTCAGAGATCTACTAACCGAGCCCTCCCACGAGGAGCTGGCGGAGTTCCTGGACGAGCAGCTACGGCTGGGCGGCGCCCTGGTGCAGGTGGTGGCCGAGTGCGAGGTGCTCTACTCGGGCCGCGCCGCCAGCGTGGCCGAGGCCGGCGAGTACGTGGTGCTGGTCAAGGCGGACGGCAGCGTGCAGGTGCAAGGCCCACGGGGCGTGAAGCCCGTGAACTGGCAACCGCAGACCGACCGGCTGGACGTGGCGCTGGAGGAGGGCGTGGCCGTGCTGGTGGCCGAGCGCTTCACCCCCGCCGAGTTCGTGCGGGTGGCCTTCCACCGGCCCGCCCTGGCTCTCGCTCTGGAGCTAGGCGAGAACGGCAACTTCCTGCTCATGGGCACCGAGGCGGAGATGCAGCGGGCGCTGGCGCAGGATCCTACGATCATCGAGCCGGGCCTCACCGTGCTCGACATGGAGCTGCCCACGGACGTGGGCGGCATCGACCTCTTCGCCCGTGACGTCGCGGGGCGCCTGGTGGTCGTGGAGCTCAAGCGCGGCAAGGCCACCCACGAGGCCGTGCACCAGCTGAACCGCTACGTGCAGAGCGTCAGGGCGGTGGTGGGCGACGCCGAGGTTCGCGGCATCCTCGCCGCGCCCGCCGTGACCGCGCCGGCCCTCAACCGGCTGGGCGCGCTGGGGCTCGAGTTCCGCGAGGTCACCGCGTTGCCGCTGGTGGAGAGCGGTCCGGAACAGGTGGGCCTGTTCGGCTAGGGGCTCACGCGGTGCTCATGAATTAAGGCACTTCCGCGCCGGCCGGCGCGCAGTACACTTGGGCCGAATGCCGCTCTTCCGCAGGGACCCGTTCGGACGCGCCTGGGTCCTGCTCTCACCAGAACGGGGGCTAGAAGCCTCGGACTTCGGGAGCGTGCCGTTGGCCGCTCCCGTCTCTCCGCTGTCGCCGGGGGGTAGCGCCCCCGTCGGTGCCGAGGTGGCTGCCGTGCGGCCCGCCACCTCCAGCGTCGACAGTCCGGACTGGCGCATCCGCTCCCTGGTCCACCCCGCGGGCATGGTCAGCCCCAAGCCGCACGCGGTGGACGAGGGGAACGCGCTGTTCACGCAGTTGCCCGCGCTCGGTCATCACGAGCTGGTGGTGGAGCACCCCGACGCGCAGGAACGCATGGAGACCATGAACCCGGGCCACCTCACGGAGGTGCTGCGCTTCTACCGCGACCGCCTGGAGGTGGCCGTTTCCCGCCCCGGCATCCGCCACGCTCAGGTCACGCGCAACTTCGGCCGGGCGGCGGGCGCGCTCTACGACCACCCGTACGGGCAGCTGCTGGCCGTGCCCGTGACGGACCGCTGGGTGGGCGAGGAGAAGGCGATAGCGGCGGAGCATCACCACCAGCACGGCAGCTGCCTCTTCTGCGACGTGCTGCGCGAGGAGCTCTCGCTCCGCGAGCGCATCGTGACCGAGAACGAGTCGTACGTGGCTCTGGCGCCGTTCGCCTCCAAGACGCCGTTCGAGACGTGGATCCTGCCCAAGCAGCACGCCAGCTCGTACGTCAGCGTGGCCGCGAACAGCCTGCCGCAGCTCACGGACATACTCCAGGTGCTGCTCCGCTCCCTGGCCGACGCGCTGGACAACCCGCCTTACAACCTCACGCTGCACACCGACGTCAGATCCGGGCGCCCGGACTTCCACTGGCACATGGAGATCCTCCCGCGCCTCACCAACCAGGCGGGCTTCGATTGGGGCACGGGCTTCTTCGTCAACCCCACGCTGCCCGAGGACGCGGTACGCTTCCTCCGCGAGGCTGTGGCCTTGCAGGAGGTGATGAGGTGACGGAAGCTGCCAGCGAGTCCGCCGGGAGGCGCATGCCGCACTGGGTGATCGTGCTGATAGCCACGGTGGGCACGGTCCAGCTGCTGT
The DNA here is from genome assembly GCA_964467885.1 of uncultured bacterium. Taxonomy (GTDB): domain Bacteria; phylum Deinococcota; class Deinococci; order Deinococcales; family Trueperaceae; genus JAAYYF01. The sequence goes on from CAYXUE010000012.1 coordinate 25,170, forward strand.
ACCTCAACTACGTCGAGGCCGACCGCATGTTCGTGCACCGCCGCGAGATCAGCCGGCTGGAGCGCGAGGTGGAGGCCATGCAGGCCGAGCGCAACGCGCTGGCGGCCATAGCGGAGCGCGTGGACGACGCCGCCTTCCGCGAGCAGCTCGCGCGCAAGCAGGGCTTCATCTACCCGGGCGAGCTGCGCGTCATCACCCAGCGGCCCTGAAGCCTAGCCGAGGAAGCGGGAAGCCTCCTCGGGCGTGGGCAGCCTGCAGGCGTCCGTGCGGCCGAACCACCGGTAACGGTTTCGCGCCACCACATCGTAGAGAGCGTCCCGCCAGCGTCGAGGGATGAGCAGCGCCACCCTTAGCAGGGGCCAGGGCGCCCGCATGTGGCCCGCCAGCCTGAGCGCGGCGGTGGAGCGGGCGTAGACGCGGCCCTCGTCCACCAGCAGCAGTGAGGAGGGGGCCGCAGCCGGATCGCCTTGTGCCGCGGGCTGCAGGCCGAGCAGGTGGGGAGAGCCCTGCGGGTCCGGCTTCCCGTACCTCTGCAGCAGCTCCCGGGCCGCCGGCGACTGCAGGGAGGCGAAGCTGACATGGCCGGCTGGGTCGCGTTCCAGCACGAAGCGCACGGCCCCGTTGCACAGGTTGCAGTGGCCGTCGAACAGGAGCACCGGGCCCTGAGCTGTCAATCGACCTCGCGCAGGTCTTCCATCAGCTGCCAGCCCACGCTCTCGGGCGTGGTGTCGAGGTGCTTCTGCAGCTCGGCCGCCACGGCCTGCAGGCCCGCGGCCGGATCCTCGCCCGGCGGCACTATGCGCATGACCGTCAGCTGATAGACCTGCTGCGTGGCGCTGAGGGTACCGTCGTCGAAGAAGGCGAAAGGCGCGGCGGGCATGGGGTCCATCAGCACGTGGATCCCGCCGGTGAGCTCGGCCGGTACGTAGTCGAATAGGTCGAGGGGCTCCTCCTTGGGGTGCCAGATGTAGCCCTGGATGAGCTTCATGGCGCGCTCTCGGTCGGAGCCGTCCCACAGGTCGCGGTCGTCGCCCAGGTGCGGCGCGCTGTGCTCGTCGAAGCGGTCGTCGGTCTTCACGCTGCCGTCTTGATCTCGGTCTGCGTACCGACCTCGTCCTTGGCTGGGCTGCTGGAGGAGAGCTCCTTGCGGTACCAGGAGAAGAACGTGGCGATGAACGGCGCACCGAAGGCCACCACCCCGAAGACCTTCATGACCACGCCGCCGATGGCCTGGTCCTCCAGCACGGAGAGTCCGAAGGCGCGAGTGGGCATGTTGGCGTACATCTGGTAGAGCGGCTCGGGGGAGAAGGTGATGCCCGCGAAGATGGGCAGCTGCGCCACCGGCGCCAGGAAGAGGTAGGCCAGGCGCACGAGGTAGGGCGGCCGCGGGAGCTCCTCGAGGGGACTGAAGATGGGCCACCACAGCATGAGGCTGGCGAAGAGGATGATGACGTGTACCGAGTGGTGCAGCGAGGTGTTGATGAGCGTGAGGTCGTAGAAGCGGGGCAGGTGGTAGACGTACATGATCACCGCGAACACCGAGAAGGTGACCATTGGGTGCAGCACGACCCGCATCAGGGGCAGCATGGTCCTGTTCGCCAAGCTGGCCCTGAGGAGCCAGGTGGGTGTGCCGAACAGCAGTAGCGGGGCTATCAGATAGCTGAGCAACAGGTGCTGCACCATGTGTGCGGAAAGCAGGTAACGCTCCGCCAGGTCGTGCAGCGGCGAGCCCTCGTTGAGGAAGAGGAGAAGCAGCCCGAAACCGAACAGCACCGCTTGTTTGGTGGGGTACGGCTTGCCGGGGGCCAGGCGTTGCCTGAGCGGGCCCACGGATAGGTAGTAGGCCACCCCGAAGGTAGTGATGAGCCCTATGAGCACGGGCTCGATCTGCCAGGCGAGATAAAGCATTGCGGAACCCTTCGCGCGGGCAGCTGACTCCCGCGACTACGATCATGCTAAACCGAAAACGGGCGCGGCGGATGTCCGCGCGCGCCCGTACGACTGCTGTCTGCCGCCAAGGGCGGCGCTAGAGGCGGAGGCTCAGAGGCCGAGTTGCTCCCGGAGGTCGTGCACGTCCTGGGCGCTCAGGCCCTTGTCGCGCTCCGCGGCGACGTCGTCCGCCTGGTAGGGCACGAAGTCGGCGGGCGGCTCGTTCCAGTTGGTGACGACGTGGTTGAGGACGTTGGCCACCTGCTCGTCCGAGAACTGGCCCCAGGCCGGCATCAAGCCGTTGTAGGTGGTGCCGTTGACCTGGATGGCGCCCTGCAGGCCGTAGAGCATGACGTCGATGAGGTAGGTCTCGCCGCCGGCGGCGTAGACGTCGGCCGCGTGGTCGGCCAGAGGCGGGAAGGCTCCGGGGATGCCTTGGCCGCTGCCCTGGTGGCAGGCCACGCAGTTCATGTTGTACACGCTGGCGCCCATCTCCGTGTCCCAGGTGAGGCTCACGCTCTCGGCGTCCTCGGACGGCCCTTCGGCCGTCTCCTCGGCTGCGGCGTCAGCTGCCTCGGCGTCTCCGGCTGTGTCCGCGGTGTCGGAGGAGGTATCCGCAGCAGCGGTATCCGTGCCCGCCTCCGCGTCCGCGGCTTCCGCAGCGTCCCCCCCGTCAGCGGTGGTGGCGTCGGAGTCCGTGGCAGTGAGCGGCTCCGGCAGGTTCAGTTCGTAGGTGCTGGCGTCGTTACCGGCCAGCGGCGGCGCGATGCGCACGCTCCTGTCGGCCGGGCGCGGGCTGTCCGCTCGCGCCGCCGGCGTTCGGCTGAAGCCGTCGCTCTCCACCAGCTCCATGACGTCGGGCGGCACATCGTGGGTGGCGTGCCCGGCTTGCACGTTGTCGGGCTTGGTGGCGGCCACGGAGCGCGGCAGGATGAACATGGCCGTGAGCCCTATGAACGTGGCCATGGTGATGAACATGCCGCTGCTGAAGAAGCCCGTATAGGTGCTGTCGTCGCCCTTGAGGTGCATGAAGTACATGACCACCATCAGGAACTTGACCACCGACAGCGCGATGAGCCAGAACATGGTCCAGTTGCGCCCGAGCCACTCCTGTGGGTACTCGACGATGGCGAACTCGACGTAGGTGATCACGCCCAGGATGAGCGCGATGATGATGTAGCCGGCAACTGCAGAGTCTTTTCCTTTAGCCATCAGCTTCCGCCTACACGAATTCCACGAGGTAGATGACCGTGAAGATCACGATCCAGACGATGTCGACGAAGTGCCAGTACAGGCCCGCTATCTCAACATAGACCGCGTCCTTGGCGGACATGGGTCTGATGTACGAGGCCATGATCAGGCTGACCAGCCAGATCACCCCCACGGTCACGTGCACCCCGTGGGTGCCCGTCAGCACGAAGAACGTGGTGCCGAACAGGTTGGTCTTGATGGTCAGGCCCATGTTCACGAAGTGCACGAACTCGTAGATCTGGAAGCCGAGGAAGATGGAGCCGAAGACGGCCACCCCGGCGGTCCAGAGCCTGAACTTGGGCAGGTCGTTCTGCCGGATGGCGTGCAGTGCCAGCACCATGAGGAACGAAGACATGAGCAGCACGAAGGTGCTGACGGTGGTGAGTGGGATGTCGAAGACGTCGACCGGTAGGGGGCCGACCAGGCTGCGCTGCCTGTAGGCCAGGTAGGTGCCGATGAGCGAGCCGAACAGCATGGTGTCGGACGCCAGGAACACCCACATCAGCAGCTTGACGTCGGGCAGCTTGGCCGAACGGTACGGCTGGTGCTCCGTTTCGACCGGGATGGCGGGCTGGGAGTTCATGCGGACTCCTCGGTGGTGTCGAAGTGCAGGTGCCGACCTCCCACACCCTCGAACGCCCAGCCGAAGATGCAGAAGATGAAGGCCAGGCCGGAGAGGATGGCGAGGATCAGGTTGTCGTACATGAGGGCGTAGGAGCCGATCATGGTGGTGAGCGCCGCCACGAACGGGTACCACGACTGGCCGGGGATGTGCACGCCGCCGGCGTCGTACTTGAGTCCCTCAGCAGGGTCGGGCGGAGTGACGTGCATGGACTCGGGGTACTTGCGGGCCCAGTGGGCGTCGAGCGAGTTGACGACGGGCTGGACCTTGAAGTCGTAGAAGGGCGGCGGCGAGGGGATGGACCACTCGAGCGTGCGGCCGTCCCATGGGTCGTTGCCAGCGTTCTTGGGCGCCCGGAAGCCCTGGATGACGTTGATGAGGATGAGGATGAGGCCCACGCCCATGATCCAGCTACCCACGGTGGAGAGCATGTTCACGAACTCGAGGCCCACGCCCTCGGGGTAGGTCTGGATGCGTCGCGGCATGCCCATGAGGCCCGCGATGTGCTGCGGGAAGAAGAGCACGTGGAAGCCGAGGACGGTGAAGGCCCAGGCCCAGACGCCCAGACGTTCGTTCATGATGCGCCCGGTCATCTTCGGGAACCAGTAGTAGAGCGCCCCGAAGAACGCCATGAGGGCGCCACCCCCCATCACGTAGTGGAAGTGCGCCACCACGAAGTAGGTGTCGTGCACCTGGGCGTCGAAGGTGGGCATGGCCACCATGATGCCGGTGATGCCACCCAGCGTGAAGGTGATGAGGAAGGCGATGGCGTAGAGGATGGGTACCGAGAACTTGATGCTGCCGCCCCACAGCGTGCCCACCCAGTTGAAGATCTTCACCCCCGTGGGGATGCCGATGATGAACGAGGTGATGGAGAACGCCGTGTTGACTACGGGACCCAGGCCGGTGGTGAACATGTGGTGCGTCCACACCGCGAAGCCCATGAAGGCGATCATGATGCCCGAGAGGATCATCACCGGGTAGCCGAACAGCGGCTTGCGGCTGAAGGTTGGGATGATCTCGGAGATCACGCCGAACGCCGGCAGGATGATGATGTAGACCTCGGGGTGACCGAAGATCCAGAAGAGGTGCTGCCACAGGATCGGTAGCGCGCCCGCCTCCTGCACGAAGAAGAGCGTGCCGAAGGTGCGGTCCATGATGAGCTCGAAGAAGGCGATGGTGAGCGGCGGGAACGCGAAGATGATCATGAAGGAAGTGATGAGCATCATCCACGCGAAGACCGGTACGCGCATCATGGTCATGCCCGGCGCGCGCATGTTGACGATGGTGACGATGAGGTTGAGCGCGGTGGCGGTGGTGCCGATGCCGCTGATGAAGAGGCCGAAGACGTAGAAGTCTACGCCCAGCCCGGGGTTATGCGACAGCGAGGTGAGGGGCGCGTAGGCCACCCAGCCCACGTCCGGCGCTCCGCCCAGGAAGATGCTCGAGTAGATGAGCAAGCCCCCGAACGAGTAGATCCAGTAACCGAACGCGTTCAGGCGTGGGAACGCCAGGTCCCTCGCGCCTATCTGCAGCGGCACGAAGTAGTTGGCCAACCCGATGCCCAGCGGCATGATGGCCAGGAACACCATGGTCAGGCCGTGCATGGTGAAGAGCTGGTTGAACTGGTCCGGGTTGACGATGGACATGTTCGGCGTCAGGAGCTGCAGGCGGATGAGGAACGCCTCGATGGCCGCCAGGCCCATGAACGCGAACGAGCTGGTGATGTAGAGGATGCCGAGCCGCTTGTGGTCGACGGTGGTGAGCCAGCTGAGGATGCCCTTGTCCCAGGTGGGCCTCAGGAGCAGTCGGTCAGCTGTGGGCGAGAGTGTCGATTGTGCCATCAGTTGCCTCCGGCGGAAGCCTGCTGCGCATCGTTTTCGGCACCTAGGCTAAGCAGGTAAGCGGCGATGGCCGTAGCTTCTTGCTCGCGGTTGGGGTCGTCCTCCTGCCAGAGGGTGGGCATGCGGTTGCCAGGCTTCACGGACTGGGGATCGGCGATCCACTGCGCTACGTTCTCGAGCGTGGCGTCGAGAACCGCGGCGCCGACGCTGGTGCGAAGACCGAAGTTGGTGAGGTCGGGGTAGATGGGCTGACCGACGCTCAGGCCCTCAGCGTAGTTGTCCACGCTGTGGCAGCCGATGCAGCCCTTGGAGGCCATCAGCTGGCGGCCCTGGTTGATCTGCTGGTCGGCTGAGGCGGTCACCACTTCCGGCTCCTGGAACGAGGCGACCCACTCCTCGAACTCGTCCTCCTCGGTGACTATGACCTTCATGCGCATGTAGGCGTGAGCCCCGAGGCACAGCTCCGCGCACTGCCCCGGGTAGATGCCGGGCTCGTCGGCGCGCAGCCAGAGCTGGTTGTCCTGGTTGGGGATGAGGTCGACCTTGCCACCGAGGCGCGGCACCCAGAAGGCGTGCACCACGTCCGCGGAGTTCAGCTGGAGCACCAGGCGCTTGCCCGCGGGCACGTGGAGCTCGTTGGCGGTGGTGATGCCGTACTGGGGGTAGTCGAACTTCCACCACCACTGGTAGCCGGTGACGTGGACGAAGACGTCCTCTTCGGTGGGCTCTACGTAGGTCTGGGTCCGGAAGATAGAGCGAACCGTGGGGATGGCCACCGCGATCACGATGATGACCGGGATGATGGTGAGGATCACTTCCAGCGCCGGGTTGCCGTGGCTCTGGACCGGCATCTCGTCGTCCCTGCGGCGGCGATAGCGGAACAAGACGTATATAAGGGCGCCGAACACACCGATCATGACCGGCCAGCTCAGCCAGTACGTCCACATGAACAGATCCATCTGGTCACGGGCGATCTCTCCGGCAGGGCTGAACGTGGACTGGGCACCGTCCAGCGAACAGGCTGCCAGCAATGGCGCAAGAACGGCGGCGGGCAACGCCCGCCTTAACCACCTCATGGGCACGATTCCCTCCTCAAGGGCTCGAACTGGGGCTAGGTAGGGAACCCCTTTTGACTCCGGCCCAATGTAGCACAAGCCGGAACCGGAGTCAGAACGAAATGGCTGACTGACAGACACGTGGGGAACGGGCCTCTCCCGGTTCCACGAAGCCGTGCTGCCGCCCTTATACCTCAGGCCTCCTGCCTATAGCCAGCAGCCTCCGCCAGGTGGGCTCCTTCCACCGCCCGGCTGCCCTCCAGGTCGGCCACGGTACGCGCCAACCGCAGCAACCTATCGAAGCCGCGTCCGGAGAGGCGCCCTTGCGCCAGGAGGCTTGCGAGGAAGCGCTCCGCCGACCCGCTGGGCCTCGCGTGACGCTGCAGCTGGGCGCCCCGCAACTGCGCGTTGACGAGACCCTGGCGCGAGAGCATGCGCTGGCGCGCGGCCCCCACGCGTAGAGCCACGGCTGCGCTGGGCTCGGCTGGCCCGGTGCTCATGAGTTCGTCATCGGTCAGGCGGGGGAGGCGCAGCCGGATGTCTATGCGGTCTAGCAGCGGACCGGAGAGGCGCCGGTGGTAGTTGGCTATCTGCATGGGGGTGCAGGAGCAGCGCTGCTCGCCGCTGACGCCGTGCTCGCCGCAGGGGCACGGGTTACGGGCCGCCACGAGCTGGAAGCGCGCGGGCAGGCGCAGGGTGCCGCGGGCGCGCGAGATGCTCACGAAGCCCTCTTCCAGCGGCTGGCGCAGCGCTTCCAGCACGGAGCGGCGGAACTCGGGCAGTTCGTCGAGGAAGAGGACGCCGTTATGCGCCAGGCTGATCTCGCCCGGGCGCGGCGCGCTGCCGCCCCCGAGTATGCCCGCCTCCGAGCCTGAATGATGCGGTTGGCGCAGGGGTGGGGTCAGTGCCAGACCTGCGCCCTGGCCAGAACGGCCTAGGAGCCCCGCGCTGGAATGGACGCGCGAGACCTCCACCGCCTCGGCCGTGGTGAGCGGCGGCAGGATGCCCGGCAGTCGCAGGGCCAGCATGGTCTTGCCGGCTCCGGGTGGACCCGTGAGCAGCAGGTTGTGGCGGCCCGCCGCCGCTACCTCCAGTGCCCGCTTGGCGTAGGCGTGGCCCCTTACGTCGGCCAGATCCGGCCCCGACTCGGCCGGGCGCGCCGGCCGCTCGGGCGCCTGCGCGAGGGGCAGCGGCTGGCGGCCCGTGAGGTGCGCCACGGCCGCCGCCAGCGTGGTGGGCGCCACCGCCTTGACGCCTGGCACCAGCGCCATCTCGCCCGCGTTACCGGGCGGACCCATGAGGCGGACCGCGGCCCCCGACTCCACGGCGTGAAGGGCGATGCTCACGGCGCCGCGCACCGGCTGCAGGGAGCCATCCAGCGCCAGCTCGCCGAAGCACACGAGGTTCTCCAGCGCCCGCATGGGCAGGCGACGGTCGGCCGCCAGCAGCACCAGGGCGATGGGCAGGTCGAAGGCGGGCCCCTCCTTGCGCACGTCGGCAGGTGCCAGGTTGACGACGATGCGGCTGGGCGGCAGCGGCAAGCCGAGCTGCTTCAACGCGGCTCGAACCCTCTCGCGCGACTCCTGCACCGCCGCACCTGGCAGGCCCACGACGGTGAAGCTGGGCAGGCCGCCCGAGACGAACGCTTCCACCCGGACGGGGATGGCGTCCACCCCCACCACCGTGGCTGAGTGCGCGACCGCGAACACCCCTCGAAGCTAGGCCATGGAACTGCGCCGCCGCAGCGGGTGGCGGGAGCCGAACCCGGAGGGTGTGGGCCACGGCCTAGACCGGTCCCGGCCGGGGTGTGTTCCGCACTCGACCCGCTCCAGGACGGTGTTAGCGTTACTCCACGTCGACTTCGCTGCTGCGAGGCTTCGTCGGGTTGTCCGGCTGAGTAAGGGCGAGCGGGCGTTCGCTGCCTCTTCCCCCGTTGCGCCTGCACGCCTGTTACGACGGGTAGGGAAGCGAGGAGTTCATGCATCAGGGCGATCTCACCGACATGTCCGAAGTTCTCACGCCTCGTGGCGGCGCAGCCGACGCGGCCGGCCGAGGCCGGAGGCTGCGCGCCGCGGCTTCCACGATGCTAGGGGCGGTGCTGCTGGCTTCGGTGCTGGCGGCCTGCGCTCTGGTCCCACCGCAGTCCGTCACGGATCCGTTCGGCCTGGACGGTACGCCGGTGCCGGTGTACTTCGAGGGGGCCGCCGCGGCGCTGGTGCCGCAAGCGGTCAACGGCAGCGCCCGCGGCGAGTTCGAGTTCGACGACTTCTCCGGGTCGCTCCCGCTCAACCCGGGCTCCATCCAGAACGAGATACGGCTGCGGAGCGCCGACCTGGACGATCCGGATGGCCCGGCCACCATCACGCTCACCAGCCTGGTCATGACCGTCCGCGCCTGGCAGAGCGCAGCCGAGTACGCCTCGGCGGAACCAGCCAACCGCGCCGAACTCACTCTCACCATGAACGAGACCTTGACCCTGGTCAGGGGCGACTGCACGGCCGTGGGTTGCAGCTACGGCGTCGACGGAGCCACCCTCGGCACCCTCCGAGCGGAGGGCGCAGCTCTGCGGAGCCTCCTCAACGTGGCCACCACGGCCCCTACGCCCAACCAGGGCCAAGCCTCCATGGAGGTCGTGGCGGCGGAGGACGCCTTGGCGGGACGCACCCTGCTCCTGGTGCTGGACGCCAGCGAGGGCGAGGCGCGCCTGTGAGCTGCGGATAGCAAGGCGGGCTTAGACCGCGTGAAGGTTGCGGCGCGGTGGTCGAGCCGCGGCGCCGCCTAAGCAGCGCCGCGGCCGTAGCTGGTTCAGACGGCCAGGTGCGTGTAGTAGCCGAAGGTGTTCGGCCCCACGTGGCTGGCGATGACGGCGCCGATCTCGTGGTAGCCGCCGAACTCGTAATCGATGCCGGCAGCGTCGATGGCTTCGCGCAAGCCTTGGGCGGCCTCCGGGTCCTGCACGTGGATCACGTGAAGAACGACGGGTCCGGGCTGCCCGGCCACGTACTCCTTGAAGCGGTTCACCATCTCCTGCTGCGCCTTCTTCATGCCGCGCGCGCGGGTGAGGGGCCCGACCACACCGTTGTCCAGGGTGAGGAGCGGCTTGACGCTGAGCAGGCCGCCGAGGAACGCGCTGGCGCGGCCGATGCGGCCGTTCTTCTGCAGGAACTCCAGGGTGCCCACGGTGAAGACCACGAAGTTGGTGTCGCGGATCTTGCCTATGGCCACGAGGATCTCCTCGAGCGAGGCGCCCGCGCCGCGCATGCGGGAAGCCGTGCGCACCATGGAGCCGTGGCCCAGGCTGGCCGCGATGCTGTCGAACACCGTCACCGGCACGCCGGCGTCCTCCGCGGCGATGTTGGCGGACTGGAAGGTGCCGGAGATCTTGGAGCTGATGGTGATGACGAGGATCTCCTCGGCCCCGGCCTCCACCGCCTTGGCGTAGGCCGCGGCGAACTCGGCGGGGCTCGGCTGGCTGGTGGAGGGCAGGTCGGCGCCGGCCTTGACGCCCGCGATGATGTCGCCGGGCGAGATCTCCAGCCAGTCCTTCCAGGTCTTGCCCTTGAAGTTGACGTGGAGCGGCACGGCTTGGACCTGCAGGCGCTGCAGTTCCTCGGCCGAAAGGTCGCTGGTCGAATCGGTGATGATGGCTAGCTTCATCGGAACTCCTGTTGGCGTTCGATCCGGTCGAGCCGCGGTCGGTTCCGTCCGACCCGTGCTCCTCGGCGTGTTCCTTCGCTCGTCCCGGTGCGTTCTGGCTCGCGCGACCGGTCTCGTTACGAGGCGGGGGTACTCCGGATCTTCGCGTGTTTGACAGCAAGGATAGCCGACCAGCGGCCTGTACGGCGTCCCGCCGCTGGTGGCGCCTCCCGGACCCTAGGGCCGGGCGGCTGCCGGCCATGCCGCGATCCGTCCCGTTCCTGGGTAATGATGCGGGCGGATGAGCGAAGCCGTCTGGTGGCTACTCACGCCCAGCTCGCTGGTGCTGGTGCTGCTGGTGCTCGCGTACGTTGCGGCGCGGGCTCGAGCGGGGCGCCTGGCCGGGAGCCTCATGTTCCTTCCCGTCCTCCTGCTGCTGGCGCTGCTGCTGTTGCCCTTGGACCAGTACCTGGCGGTAGGGCTGGAGAACCGCTACTCGGCTCCGGTCCCTCTGCCCGCTTCGGTTGACGGCATCCTCGTGCTGGGCGGCTCGGTGGACTGGCGCGAAACGCAGGACCGCGGTCAGCTGTCGCTGGACGCGGCGGGCGAGCGGATGTTGGCGGGGCTGGCGCTGGCCCGCGCCTACCCCGACGCCACCCTGGTGTTCACGGGCCTGTTCGGCGACGTGCTGACCGAGGAGTGGCGCGGGCCCAGCGGCGCGGGGCTGCTGTTCGAACCCCAGTTGCGAGGGCGCGATGTGCGCTACCTGGGTGAGGCGCGCAGCACCTACGAGGAGGCGCTACTGGCCATAGAGCAGCTGCGGCCCGCGCCGGGCGCCACCTGGCTCCTGGTCACGAGCGCGCTGCACATGCCGCGGGCGTACCTCACCTTCCGGACGCAGGGGTGGACGCTCGTGCCGTACCCTGTGGACTACCGCACTACCGAGCGCGTGAGCCCGCGCTTCGAGGTGAGGATCGGCGAGCGGCTGGCGGCGCTGGACCGCGTGGTGCGCGAGTGGGGCGCGTTCCTGGTGTACCGCTCCATGGGCAGGATCGACGGTTAGGTAAGGGGGCAGGACCCCTAAGCGCGCGCCGCCACCAGTTCGGCTATCTGCACGGCGTTCAGGGCGGCGCCCTTGCGGATCTGGTCGCCCGCCACGAAGAGGGCCAGGCCGCCCGGCAGGCTGGCGTCGTTGCGGATGCGCCCCACCAGCGTGTCGTCCCGCCCGCTGGCCGTCAGCGGCATGGGGAAGGTGTTGTTCTCCCGGTCGTCCACCAGCCGCAGGCCGGGCGCGGCCCCCAGCACGGCGCGGGCTTCCGCCTCGCTCACCGGCCGGTCGAACTCGGCGTGGATGGCCTCGGAGTGAGCGCGGAACACGGGCACACGGATGCAGGTGGCGCTGATGGCCAGGTCGGGCTGGCCCAGGATCTTGCGTGACTCGAGGGTGAGCTTGCGCTCCTCCTCGTTGTAGCCGTCGTCGCCCACCTGGCTGTCGTGGCTGAAGAGGTTGAAGGCGATGGGGTGCTGGAACTTCTCGGGTTCGGCCTCGTAGCCGCGCGGTTCGCCGCTCGGCGCCTGCTCCGCGGCCAGAGCCGCGGCGGACTGCTCCCGCAGCTCCCAGATGCCGGCGGCGCCGGCGCCGGACACGGCCTGGTAGGTGGCCACCGTGGCGCGCTTCAGGCCGAAAGCCCGGTGTAGCGGTGCCAGCGCCATGAGCGCGATGATGGTCGAGCAGTTGGGGTTGGCGATGATGCCTTGGCTCTCGTCCGCGGCCGCCGCGTTGACCTCGGGCACCACCAGCGGCACGCGCGGGTCCAGGCGCCAGGCGGACGTGTTGTCCACCACCGTCGCGCCGTGCTCCGCCCAGCGCCAGGCGCGCTCCTTGGAGAGGGCGCCGCCCGCGCTGGAGAAGACCACGTCCGCACCCAGGTCGTCGTCGTCCGGTAGTGCTTCCAGCCGCACCGTCTCGCCCCGGAACTCCAGCTCGCGCCCCGCGGAGCGTGGGGAGGCGAAAAGCTTCAGTTGTGTGAGCGGGAAGCGCCGCTCGGCTAGAAGGCTCAGAAGTTCCTGTCCGACGGCGCCGGTAGCGCCCACGATGGCCACGCGCATGCGGCGGAGTGTAGCACGGGGGTCGGCGCCGCCCGGACGTCGGAGGGGCCCGCTGGTGCGGCTCAGATCCAGCGCTTGCGCCGGAAGAGGTAGAGCATGAACCCCACCAGCACGAGCATGAGGCCCCACAGCGCCGGGTAGGCCCAGCGCCAGCCGTACTCCGGCTGGTGTTCGAAGTTCATGCCGTAGATGCCCGCCAGGAAGGTCAGCGGGATGAAGATGGTGGAGATGATGGTCAGCACCTTCATGATGTCGTTCATGCGGGTGTTCAGCGCCGTGAGGTAGACGTCGTGCAGGCCGCTGACCATCTCCCGCAGCAGCTCCAGCGTCTCTATGACCTGCATCACGTGGCTCTGCGCGTCGCGCAGGTACGTCATCGTCTCCTGGCTCAGCAGCCCGGAATCGCCCTGCTGCAGCCTGAGCAGCGCGTCGCGCAGCGGCCAGATGGCGCGCCGCGCCTGCAGCAGGTCGCGCCGCAGGCCGTTGACCTGCCGGAAGACGGCGTGCGTGGGGTTGAGGAGGGTGCGGTCCTCGAGCGCCTCGAGGTTCTCGCCGTAGCGCTCCACCACCGTGAAGTACTGGCTGATGATCACCTCCACCAGGCGGTACGCCAGGAAGTCCGGGCCCAGGCGCCGCACCGGACCGTGCGACTCGCGCAGCATGTCGCGCAGCTCGTCGAACGGGTCGCGCCGCGTCTCGAGGAACGTGATCACCAGGTTCTCCTTGACCACCAGGGCCACCTGACCGGTGCGTAGGCCGTTCTTGTCGTATTCGTCCTCGAGTACTTCCTCGGGCAGCGCGGCGCCCGCCCCGCCGCCCTCCTCCTCGGCCTCCGCGACGGGCTTCGAGCGCCTGTCGAGTGCGGCCTTGGCAGCGCGGCCCGAACGGGTGTCGTGCGCCGCGTCGGCGGAGGGCGGCACCACGATCTCCCGGACCAGCAGCATGCGCATGAGCAGGAAGACCTGATCGCCGTACTCCTCCGCCCGGGGGCGCTGGCCCTCGTGGAGGATGTCGTCGAGGGCCAGGGGGTGCAGACCCACCACGTCGGCTATGCGCCTGAGCAGCTCGTGATCCGAGCCCGTGTTGGCTACGTTCAGCCACTTGGTGCCGGGCCGGTCGAGCCTGTCGGCCAGGTCGTCCACGTCCTGCAACTCTTCCTCGTCGAAGGAGTCTTCGTCGTAGTAGATGAGGCTCAGCGTGGCGGCGCCGCCGTGGCCGGAGGAGCGGCCGCCGGTGCCTTGACCTGCCCCGCCGCCGGAAGCGCTCCCTGTGCCTCCGCTGCTGCCGTGTTGGTCGTCCGTCACCAGGCCTCCTCGGCCGGTCAGAACTTGCCGCCGGTCTTGAACTTGCCGCCGCCCACCCGGCCGCCGGTACGGAAGCCGCCGCCGGAGGGCCGCCCTCCGCCTGAGCGCCGGCCGCCGCCCGAGCTGCGCCCGCCGCCGCCGAAGCCGCCGCCTCTGCCGCCGCCGAAGCCGCCCGAACCGCCACGGCCCTGGCCGCCCAGCAGCCCGCCCAGGATCTCGCCGATCACGTCGCCGGCCACGTCAGCCCCGGGACCCCAACTGCGGTCGCGCCCCCGTGGGTACGACCTGCCGCCGCCCCACACGGTGCCGCGCCCGAAACCGCCCGAACCGAAGTCCGGGTCGTAGCCGGTGGGCCGACGGACGCGCTGGCTGCTCAGCAGGCGCCACAGAGCCTCCACCGTCAGCAGGCCCGTGAGGAACTGCTGCAGCCCGCCCGAGACCGCCTTGCCGTCGCGGAAGGCGCTGGTGGGCTCGTCCATGCCGGCGCGCACGTAGTCCGCCCTCAGCTTCTCCAGCTGCGCCAGACGGCTGCGGTACTGCGCGGCGCTCTCCTTCAGGTCGGCGCCCGAGGCGGAGCGCTGCTCGCGCTCGCGGTTGAGCTCGCGCAGGCGGGCAACGATGACGTCGTCCTCCGGTGAGGGCGTGGACAGCGCCTCGCTCCTCAGCACCTGCAGCGGCGCGGCCTCCAGATCGGACCTGAGGAGTTCCACCGCCTTACGGTAGTCGGGGTCGGTGCCCTGGGCGAAGGTCTCAAGCTCCGCCAGCGCCTCCTGGTTGCGGCCGGCCAGCGCGGCCACCCCCTCCTGCGCCTGCTTCATGGCGGCCTCGATCTCCTGCAGCCGCTCCTCCAGCTCGGGTATGCCGTCCGCCTCGCGGCCCTGCAGGTCAAGTTGCCGCAGCTTCTCGAACTCGGCCTCGGCGCGCTGCTCCACGCGCTCGGCGTGCTCGCGCAGGCGCTCCGGCAGCTCCTGCAAACGGTGGAAGTTGGGCCGCGCGTCGGCGTAGCCGATGTAGCGCGCCAGCTTGCCGTCGAGCCAGCGGACGAGGGGCGCGAAGAGTCCGCCGCCTGGTCTGTAGGCCGAGGTGCCGTAGCCGCGTTCCCACAGGTAGGTGAAGAGCCGGTCGCCGCGGTACGCCGCGCCCTTGCTCTCCAGCTCCTCCTCGCTCTGGGTGGCCTTGGCGTCGGCCTGGCCTGCCATGCGCTCCGTCTCGCGCGCCTTGGCCAGCTGCGCCTGGTAGGTAGGATCCTCCCGCAGCCGTTCCTGCGTGGCCTGCTCGGCGGCGCCCAGCTCCTCCACCAGCTTCTCGCGCTGGTCCGCCAACTCCACGGCGCGCGCCTCGAGCTGGGCAGCTTCGGCCTCCAGCTCGTTCAGGCGCTGCTGCACCCGCTGGTAGGCCTGGTTGCGCGCCTCGATGAGGGCCAGCACGGCGCGGCTCGTGTCCTCCGGCACGCCCGCCGTGGACTCTCCGGTGGAGAGGAACTGCAGCCGCAGGCGCGCCAGCCGCTGCAGCTCGTGGGCGCGCCTGGAGTCCAGCTGCAGCAACTCGTCGTTGAGCGCCTTGAGGCGAGCGTCTATCTCCCGCAGGCGCTGCTGCTCCTGGTTCAGGGCCTGGTGGATCTCCTGCAAGGCTTGGCGTCCGCTCAGCACGGCGTCACCGTCCCTCTCGCGCGGCGGCCGCTGGGAGGCAGCGCGGCGTCACCATTCCGACCAGTCCGTGACGGCGGCGCCGGTGGTGTCGAAGGCGTAGTCGGGCTCTAAGTAACCGGGCAGTTTCTCGCCGAAGAAGGAGTTCTGGATTATGCCGTCGTCCAGCTTGTCCTGCCGCACGCTCTCGAAGGTCTCCTCGTCCACCCGGATGCCCCACTGCGACACGCGCTCGGTGGCGCCGGTCTCCTCGTTCACCACCGGCACGGTGACGTTGCGGCCGTTGGCGTCTATGGCGTCCACCACGATGTAGTAGTTCCTGGCGCCCAAGTTGACGTCGGGCACGCGCCAGAAGCCCGTGTCCGGGCCGGGCGAGATGCGCAACGTGTAGCTGCTCTCCAGCCGATCGCGCAGCGCCGTGAGGGAGTCGAAGGCGGTGCGGGCCTCCGCCCGGTCGCCGCGCTCCACGGCCGTGCTGGCCTGGTTGTAGAGCGTGTCCGCCAGGGTGCTGGCCTCGGGCACCTGGCTGACGGTCAGCACCTCCTCGTGCACAGTCTGCAGTTCGGCGGTGAACTGGCGGTACGGGGCCACCACCAGGGCGAAGTAGGCGCCGTACGCGAGCGCGGCCACCACCAGGAGGGCGAGGAGCGCCTTGCCCCACTTGCCGCGGTCCACGTAGAAGTGGGCCCAGCGCGTGGCCCAGCTGCGGGGCGGTGGCACGTAGACGAAGCGATCCTCCTTGAGGGCCTCGATGCCCTCCTTCAGGATGTCGTCGGTGACCTCTATGCCCTGCGAGGCGTAGATCTGCCGCAGGCGCTCGAGCAGCTGCTCGTCGCGCTCCGGGGCGCCCAGCTCGCGCTGGATGAGAGCCTCGCGGTGGCGCAGGGTGTCCACCACGTCCATGGCCAGCATGACGTCGTCCAGCGGCGCCCTCTCGGCGCTGGCGGAACCGGCAGGCAGGGTGCTCGCTTCAGGCCTCCTTCTGGCTCACGAGCTGCTGCCCCTGCCGTGCCAGGTCGGCCAGGCGGCGCTTGCCGTCCTCCACCGCCTCGCTGATCTCCTGGGCGTTCTTGCTGGACGCGTCGCGCATCTCGTCGATGATCTCGTACGAGCGCTCCTGGTAGTTGACCACCGAGTCCACCAGCTTCTTCACCGCGTCCGCGCGGATCGTGGGCCCGTAACCGGCGCGCAGCGCGGCTTCCTGCACCTTCCCGCCCATCTCGGCCACGGTCTCCAGGGACTGGCTGACGCCCTCCTTCATGGCCTCCAGGGTCTGGGTGGACTCGTGCAGGCCGTACAGACCGGTGAAGGAGGCGGTCAGTGCCGTGAGCACCGTCTCGTTGGTGCCGAAGAAGGAGATGGCCTGCTGGCGCACGCGCTGCTTGGCGGTGTTGGTCTGCATGAGGCGCGCCATGACGACCTCGGAGGTGTTGTAGCTGATGGTCAGGTTGTCGGAGAGGTCCTTGGCGATCTGGTAGCGGGCGTCCACGCGCTGCAGATCGCGCACGCGCTCGTCGCGGGCCAGCTCCAGGCGCGCCTGCGTGGCTGCGTCGCCGCCGTCGTACGCGTCCACCTCGGCCATGGCCTCCTGCACCGCGGCCTTGGCAGCGTCCAGCTCGGCTTCCGCCTTCTCCAGTACCTCGAAGGCGAGTACCTCGGACTCCTTGAGCGCTCCCCGGAAGTCCATGTACGCCTCCAGGATGATCTGCTCGCGCCTGATCTGCTCGCCGGCGTCCTTCGTGACCTCCAGGTAGGTGCTCTTGATCTTGTCGAAGCGGGAGGCGATGTCGCCGCGCGTGACCTTCATCCACACGTTCGACAGGCGCTCGAAGGTGTTGAGCTTGCCGTCCTCCAGCTGGTCCACCATCATCTTGGCGTCGTCGCGGATGGAGTTGAACGACTTGGTTATCTCCTCGTAGCGGCTGCCGATCTCCATGGCCTGCACCTGCTCCCTCACCACGTCGTTGAAGAGCGACGCCTGAGAGAGGGTGCGGGTGATGGCCACTATGCGTTCCTGATCCAGGTCGGAGATCTCGTCCAGGAGCGCCACGATGGGCGCCTCATGGCTGCTGGTCTCGGTGGGCACCAGCCCCAGGTTGCGCAAGCCCGAGAGCGCCTTGTCGAGGTACTGCAGGGGGCTGGCCTTGACCATCTCGCCGGACCGGGTGCGCTCCTGGTCGGCCTCTGTCCCGCCTGGAGCGGTGTTGGTGGTGGGAGTGTCGGAGTCGCTCATCTTTTCCCTCTCTCGTGTACCCTCGCTAGTTCGGGTGGTGCCGGCCTACGGCTCGGCTGACGCCTCGCGCCGGCCCAGCCACGGCAGCGCCGCCTGCGGCTGCTGGGCGGCTTTCCTCCATCATCATCGGCCGTGGAACCGCGCGCAAGTGTGGCGGTTGCCCGGTAACATCCTGAGATGGCCATGCATGAGGACCCCAGCCTGTTCCCGCAGCGCGCAGAGGAGCTGCTGGCGCAGCCCGTGACGGCAGCGGACGTGCCCGCACTACTCGAAGCCAACGACCAGCTGAACCGCGACGTGCACGAGACGTACGCGCGCCTGAGCCGCGCCAAGGACGAGAACACCGCGGACGAGGCGGCGGCCGCCGCCTACCTGGAGTTCGTGACGGGCGTGCTGCCGCAGATGCAGGTGCTGGGCGACCGCATGGCGCGCAAGCTCCTGGCGGTGGAGGGCTACGAGCCGCCCGAGGACCTGCAGGGTGCCTGGGCCGACATGCGGGACGATGTGGAGCTGTTCCGCGAGGAGAACGTGCCACTGCTGGCCAAGCTGGAGGAGCTGGGGCAGCGCTACGACCAGATCACCGGTGCGCTGGTCATCGAGGTGGATGGCGAGCGCCTCACGTACGAGGCCGCGGCCGCCAAGCTGGAGGAGCCCGACCGCCAGCTGCGCGAGCTCACCTACCGGGCCATCGACGAGGCGCGTGAGGCGCAGCGCGCCCAGCTGGACGAGTTGTTCACGGAGATGGTCTCCGTGCGCCACCGGATAGCGAAGAACGCGGGTCTCGCCGATTACCGCGAGTACGCCTGGCGCATGTTCCACCGCCGCGAGTACGCGCCCCAGGACAGCGAGGCGTTCCACCAGGCCGTGGCGGAGGTGGTGGTGCCACGCCTGCGGGAGGTTTACGAGCGGCGCCAGCGCCTCATGGGCCTGGACCGTCTGCGGCCCTACGACCTCAAGCCCGACGTGCGGGGGCGCCCGCCGCTGAAGCCGTTCAGCACGGTGACGGAGCTGGAGGAGGGCCTGGCGCGCCTCTTCCGCGCGGTGGGTCCTGAGGTGGGCGACGCCTACGACCAGCTGAGGGACGGCTGGATGGACTTGGAGGCGCGGCCCGGCAAGGTGCCTGGGCTGGGCTACCAGTCGTACTTCGCGAGGAGCAAGAAGCCCTACATCTACATGAGCGCCGTGGGCACCGACGACGACCTGCTGACCATGCGGCACGAGATGGGGCACGCGCTGCATACCCTGCAGACTCAGGAGCGCTGGCCGCTGCTGGCCCAGATGTCCGAGCGGGCGGAGATGAACGAGCTGGCCTCGCAGGCCATGGAGTTCCTGACGCTGCCGTACCTGGAGGAG
Source organism: uncultured bacterium (assembly GCA_964467885.1). Classification (GTDB taxonomy): domain Bacteria; phylum Deinococcota; class Deinococci; order Deinococcales; family Trueperaceae; genus JAAYYF01. The sequence continues at coordinate 44,152 of CAYXUE010000012.1, forward strand.
CAGAAGGGCGGCTTCTACGACGCGGAAGGCGCGCGCCGCTCGCGCGCGGCGCTGCTGGTGCGGGCACTGGAGCTGCTCGTGTGGGCCTCGCGCTTGGACGCCATCCAGCACTGGATATATACCCACCCTGGCCTAGAGGACGGCAGCGGACCGACGCCGGCCGACATCGACGCCCAGTGGCTGGAACTCGCCGAGCGCTTCGACGCGGGGGTGGACCACGAGGGGTTCGAGCGCGCCCTCAAGCGGGGCTGGCAGTACTTCCACCTCTTCCAGATCCCCTTCTACTACCTCGAGTACGCCATCGCGTACTTGGGCGCACTGCAGGTGTGGGAGCGCTCGCGCCAGGACCAGGCGGGCGCGCTCAAGGACTACCTGCACGCGCTGTCACTCGGGGCCACCCGGCCGCTGGACGAGCTCTACCGCGCCGCCGGCGTGAGCTTCGATCTGGACCGTCGCATGCTGGCCCGTGTGACGGACCTGGTGGTGAGTGAGCTGGGGGACGAGGCGTAAGGCTCGCCTCGGCCGGTCGTTCTACAGCCGCACGACGTCGATGGCGCCGGGCGAGTCGTAGAGGCTCACCTCCGGGTGCTCGTCCTCGAAGTACTTGATCTCGCCCTCGAAGCGGAAGAGCGCCACCGCCTGGTCGTCCTGGTCATGAACCAGCATGCCGAAGCGCACGGGCTTCTCCGGCGTGCGGTCCAGCCAGCGGATGACGCGGAACGGCTGCTGGTCCATGTACAGCTCCACGCCGTACTCCTCCTTCATGCGGTGCTCGAACACCTCGAACTGCAGCTGGCCCACGGCGCCCAGGATGGGGTCGCGGGCGCCCTGCGCCGGGTAGAAGAGCTGCACCACGCCCTCCTCGGTCAGCTGCTCGAGCCCCTTGCGGAACGCCTTGTGGCGGTCGGAGGCCTTGGGACGCACGATCACGAAGCGCTCGGGTGCGAAGCGCGGGAAGCTGGGGAGGCTCACGGCGCCCTTGCTGCTGATGACGTCGCCTATGCGGAAGGTGCCCGGGTTGATGAGGCCCAGGATGTCGCCCGGGAACGCCTCGTCCACCGTGGCGCGCTCGTCGGCGAACATGGTGTGTGCGCGGGCTAGCTTCACCTCGCGGCCCGTGCGGCCGTGCACGGCGTGCACGCCGCGGTGGAACACGCCGGACGCCACCCGCACGAAGGCCGTGCGGTCGCGGTGGCGCGGGTTCATGTTGGCCTGCACCTTGAACACGAAGGCGGTGAAATCGTCGTCGCTGGGCTGCACCGGCCCCTCGGTGGTCACCAGCGCGCCCGGGGAGGGCGCCAGGTCGAGGAAGTGGTCCAGGAAGACCTCCACCCCGAAGTTGGTGAGCACGCTGCCGAAGAAGACGGGCGTCATCTGGCCCGCGCGGAACTCCTCCACGTCGAAGGCGGGCAGGGCCACGTCGAGGAGCTCGATGTCCTCTATGAGCTTGGCCTGCGCCTCCTCGCCCAGCAGCTCGGCCACCTTAGGGTCGTCCGGCGCCACCGTCACCACCGGCGCCTGGTGCGCGTTCTTCTCCGTGCGCTGGTAGAGGTGCAGGCGGCCCGTTGGGCGTTCGTAGACGCCCTTGAAGTCCGGACCGCTGCCGATGGGCCAGGTGAGCGGCACGGCCACGATGCCCAGCACGCGCTCCACCTCGGCCAGGAGGTCGAAGGGGTCCTGCGCCGGCCTGTCCAGCTTGTTGATGAACGTGAAGATGGGGATGCCCCGCTCGCGGCTGACGGTGAACAGCTTGATGGTCTGCTCCTGCACCCCGCGCGCGGCGTCGAGCAGCATGACGGCGCTGTCCGCCGCCGTGAGGGTTCTGTAGGTGTCCTCGCTGAAGTCCTGGTGCCCCGGGGTGTCCAGCAGGTTGAGGATGTAACCGTCGTAGTCCACCTGCATGGCCGCCGAGCTGATGGAGATGCCGCGCTCCTTCTCGATGCTCATCCAGTCCGAGGTGGCCGCCGCCCCGCCCATGCGCGCCGACACGGAGCCCGCCTCGCGGATGGCGCCGCTGTAGAGCAGCAGCTTCTCGGTGAGGGTGGTCTTGCCGGCGTCCGGGTGCGAGATGATGGCGAAGGTGCGGCGCCGGGCCACCTCGTGGGCCAGGCCGTCGCCGTTCGCGCCGGTGTTCGAGCTGAGGGATCTGTGCGGGGCGGAAGACATGCGGCGCTGATTGTACTCGCTGAAGTGACCTCCGGCGGGCGGGCGGGAGACTAGCGCTGCGCAAGGGCGTGCGGGGCGTGGCGCACCTTCCAGGCGCGTTGACGCCCGATTGACGCCCCGCGGTTAAACTTGCCGCAACCGATGGATGGAGCGCGTTGGGCCAGCTGGCCCGGCTGCAGCGTGGATGGGAGCGACGTGAAGACGAGAAACGGTGAGAGCCGGAGAAGGTCGACTGCGAGGGGCTTGGTGGCGAGGGCGCTGCTGGCCGTGGCGCTACTGCTCAGCGCTCCGGGAGGCCCGCAATGGGTAGCAGCTCAGGCGCAGGGCGCCGAGCTGGCCGAAGCAAGGCAGCAGCTCGACACCCTCTACGATCCTTTGGAGGCGCTACGCGCCGGCATCGACAGGACGGTGTTCGACACGGACGCCCTGGGCATCGTGCTGGCCTTCGAGGACGCCGAGACCATCTCCCAGCACGTGCACGAGGTGGTGCGCTTCGAGCCTTACAAGGGCGTGTTGCGCGGGGCGCAGGGCACGCTTGCCAGCGGAGGCGGCAACGCCATCGATCAGGCGCTGTTGGTGGCCACGCTCCTGTGGGACGCCGGCTACGAAGCGCAGATCCGCGGCGCCACGCTGAGCGACCAGCAGGTGCAGCTGCTCCTCGCGCAACTCCGGTCGGGGCCCGCCAACAGGGGAGCCGGCATGCCCGAGGCGCCGGAGTTGAGCTGGGACGTCGACTACGACCAGTTAGGTGTAGAGCTCGACGCCGAGGTGGCGCGGCTGGAGAACGACGTCGAACGCCTGGACGCACAGCTGGCCGGCGCGATCGGCGCCGCGGCCGGGAGCGACGCCAGCGCGCGGCTGGCGGAGGTGTCGCGCGATTACTACTGGGTGGCCTACAGGTTCTCGGAGGGCGAACCGTGGACGGAGGCGCATCCTCTGTTCGGCGCCGACGTGCCGGCCGAGTTCACCGGGCTCGAAGCCAGTCGGACTTTCGACGGGGACATCCCGACCGAGCTGCTGCACCGCTTCAGCTTCCAGGTGTTCGTTGAGCGGCGCGTGGGCGATCAGTTGGTGGCTGGCCCCGTCATGGACGCCTGGGAGAGGCCCGTGGCCAACATGTACGGTGTGGCGCTGACGTACGCCAGCGTGCCGGACGGCGCGGAGGGCGTGGCCGACGTGGGCGACGTCGGGGCGCTGATGGACGCCACTTCGTTCTTCTACCCGATGCTAGAAGGCGACCTGCCACCGGGTGGTCAGGCGTTCGACATGTTGGGCACCATAGTTCCGCCCGACGCTGCTAGCAGCCCCTTCTCGGGCATCTTCCAGACCGTCTCCGGCAAGTTCGGTTCGGCGCTCGGCGCGCTCGGCAGCCTGGGCGGCGAGGCCGAGGAGCCCATAGACGACGCGGTCGCCCTCACCGCGCAGTGGTTCGAGTTCACGTTCACCGCCCCGGGCGAAGAGCCCGTGATGCATAGGCGCATGGTGGTGGACCGGCTGGGCGCCGAGGCGCGTGAGTCGGGCGAGGTGCGCCTCGACCCGGACGTGAGCGCGGAGGAAGCCTTCGCGGCGATAGCCAGCGCCCACACGTTCATGCTCGACACGGGCCGTTACGCCGAGGAGTACGTGCTGGACCGCTCGCTCGAGTCCGTGATCTCCATGCGCGAGTTCGTTGACCGGGCGCTGGTGTGTGCCATCGAGGGCCTCGACCCGCCCGAGATGACGGCCCACCAGTCGAACCTGGAATCGCGCCTGGCGCCCCTCAGCCTCTTCGCCGCCTTCGCGGATGGCGTGACGGACGAGGAGCTGCTGAGCTACCGGCCCGCTCCCGCCATGGTGCTGCTGAGTCAGCGCATAGACGGCACGCACGCTCAGGTGGACGTGGTGGCCAACCCGCGCTGGACCCTGCGGGTGGAGCCGGAAGGCGTGCGCTTCGACGCCGCCGCCAACCGCCGGGCCGGCGTGTGGGAGACGCGCACCGAGGTGCTGCCCCTCGAGATGGTGGGCGAGCCCGAGATACCCGCCTTCGGAGCGCTGGAGGGTGCGGCTGCGGCTAGCGGTGGCCTACTGCTCCTGCGTGCGGCCGAACCGGATGCGGTCGCGAACCTCGACCTGCCCTACGAGTCGCGCGCAGCCATAGCCCAGGACCTCGTCAGGGGCTACGAGGTGCTGCTGCCCGCCGGCCACGCCACGCAGGACCTGGCGGAGGTCGGTTGGTGGCGCGTGGACCCTGTGACGGGGGAGACGCTGGGACGCGGTGGCGACGGGCGGGGGCAGGCGTTCGTGGAGTACCTCACCTCGCTCGAGGTCAGCCTGGCCATCACGGCGGGCTTCACGGTGTACGGCGTGCATAAGTGCACCAAGGAGGCCGACCCGCGCGTGGCAGGCTGCTGCATCGTGCAGAACCTGGCCATGGCGGGCGCCGGCATGGGGCTGGGCATAGGCCTGGGCGTCTACTACGGCACGGCGCATGCCCTGAAGCTCTTCCTGCTGATGGACGTAGGGGCGAACGTGGGCGGGCTGTTCGTGCCGACAGTCTGCAGTTGAGCGTCCTCCGCCCGGGCTGGGCGAGAGGGTAAGTAGAAGTGAAGGGGCGCACCGGAGGGTGCGCCCTTTTCCTTCCAGTTGGTCGTCCAGTTGGCTTCTAGGCCGAACCGTAAGCCCGGTCAACTATTTTCCGGAACCGTGAGGGCCTGCTACGGAACGGTTCCTTAGTGCGGGCCTAGCGCCTGCGGCGCAGCCGTTCCAGCGCCCCGCTCATGCTCACGCGCATGCGTTCGAGGGCGGCGGA
>CAYXUE010000013.1:0-2935 GCA_964467885.1 uncultured bacterium
AGCCAGAACCCCGTGGGCACCGGTCCGTTCGTGCTCGACGAGTGGGTGCACGGCGAGTACCTGCGGGTCGTGCGTAACGACGCCTACTGGCGCACTCCGGCCACGCTCGACTCCGTCACCTTCCGCCCCATCGCCGAGGGCGGCACGCGCATAGCCCTCGTGCAGACGGGCGGCGCGCACGTGGCCACCAACGTGCCCCCGCAGGACGTGGAGCGCATCGACGCCCTGGACGACGTGACCGTGCACAAGGTCGACAGCATGCGCACCATCTACATCTTCTTCAACAACTACCGCGAGCCGTTCACCGACCTGCGCGTGCGCCAGGCCATCAACCACGCCGTCGACAAGGAAGCCATCGTCGAGTTCGTGCTGGGCGGCGCCGGCCGCGTGTCGGACGCCGCCATCGCTCCGGGCGTCTTCGGCTACACGCCCATCGGCGTGTACGAGTACGACCCCGAGAAGGCGCGCGCGCTCCTGGCGGAGGCGGGCTTCCCTGACGGTCTCGAGATCACGCTGCACAGCCCCACGGGCCGTTACATGCAGGACATCCAGGTGGCCGAGGCCGTGCAGAGCCAGCTGGCCGAGGTGGGCATCGACGCCACCATCGTCACCCGCGAGTGGGCCGCCTACCTGGCGGACATCGGCCGGCCGGCCGAGGAGAGCATCTCGCAGCTGGGCCTCATGGGTTGGGGCGTGTCCACCGGCGACGCCGACCAGGGCCTCTTCAACGTGCTGCACGGCTCGCAGGTCGTGCCGAACGGCTCCAACCGGTCGCTCTGGGATCACGCCCCCTTCAACGAACTGCTCGACCGCGGCCGCATCGAGACCGACGTCGAGGCACGCAAGGCCATCTACGCCGAGGCGCTGCAGGTAGCCTTCGACCAGGCGCCCTGGCTGTTCCTCCACACCGAGCGCCAGCTCGTGGCCATCCGCGACAACGTGGAGGGCCTGCGCGTGCTCCCCACCGAGCGGCTCGACGCCTACGGCGTGTCCCTCCGGTAAGCCCCACACCCCGGGCGTTCCGGCCCGGAGCAGGACGAGCGCGGCGCCCCGTTCAAGGGCGCCGCGCTTGCCTTGATACGTGTGAACGCTGGGAGCCGCCCCGCCGCCGGCGCCCTCAGGCGCCCAGGCGCCCGTCAAGCTCCACGTTCACGACCGACAGCCAGTAGGCAATGCCCCACGGCAGCGCCGCGTCGTTGAAGTCGTACAGCGGCGAGTGCAGCTGACCGCCGCCCGTGCCGCCATGGCTGCCGTTGCCCAACCACATGAAGTTGCCCGGCGTGTGCCACAGCATGTAGGAGAAGTCCTCGGCGCCCGTGCTCTGGGCGATGTCCGGATCCACCGGCACCGCCGCTCCCAGGCGCGAGGCTGCCTGCACGGCTGCCTCGGTGGCGCCGGCGTCCGTGATGGTGGTCTTGGAGTTCCACCACACCTCGGCCGTGCAGCCGGCGCCGTGGCTGGCGGCGTGCGCTTCCGCCAGGCCGCGGATGCGCTCCTCCAGCAGGGCCTCCACGTCCGGAGCGAACGCCCGCATGGTCCCGCCGATCTGGAGGGTGGAGGGCATGACGTTGAGAGCGTCCCGCGAGCCGGCGTGGATGAAACCCACGCTGATGATGGCGGGCTCCAGCGCCGACACGTTGCGCGCCACCACGGACTGCAGCGCCTGGATGTAGCCGGCGGCCACCACCGTCAGGTCCTGCGTCAGGTGCGGGCCGGCGCCGCCGTGCCCGCCTGCTCCCGTGAACTCCACCACCCAGCGACCGGAGGCCGCCAGCATGGGGCCCACGCGGGTGCCGAACTCGCCCACCTCCAGATGAGGCGCCGAGTGCATGCCGAAGATGCGCTGACAGGGGAACCGTTCGAAGAGGCCTTCCTCCAGCATCAACTCCGCGCCGCCGCGGCCCTCCTCGGCCGGCTGGAAGATCAGGTGCACCGTTCCGGCGAAGTCGGGGTTGGCGGCCAGGTGCCGGGCGGCGCCCAACAGCATGGAGGTATGGCCGTCGTGGCCGCAGGCGTGCATCTTGCCTGGGTTCCGTGAGCGGTACGGCAGGTCGTTAGCCTCCTCCAACGCCAGGGCGTCCATGTCCGCCCGCAGGCCGATGACCCGGTCGCCGGGCCGCGAGCCGCGGATGGTGGCCACCAGGCCGGTGCCCCCCAGTGGGGTCACGTCCCTGACCCCCCACTCCGCCAACTTGCCGACCACGAGGGCGGACGTGCGGACCTCTTCCAGTCCCAGCTCAGGGTGTGCGTGGATGTCGTGCCTGATGGCGACGATGTCGTCCAGCCCCTGCTGGGCGAGCGCCAAAGCGCCTCTAGCTGCGACCGGAGGGGAAGTGTCACCGCTGCTGCGTCTCATGCTCGCTCCTAGGGGCACCCGTCTAGCCGGTGCCACGCTACTTGGACGTGGGGTGGGCCTTGGGGTTAGCCGCATGCTAGCCCGCCCGCGCCGGCGCGAGACGCACGCGGGGCACCCCGGAGTACAGCCCGCCTGGCGCCGTGCAGGCACGGCCGTATCGGCGTAACGTAGCCACTGGATGCTTCACGTGAAGGAACTGGCAGTGGGGATCGGCCCCCGCGGATCCACTACCGAGGCGGAGCGCAAGGCCGCGGAGTACGTGGCCGGCGCGTTCCTCGAGGCGGGGTTAGAGCCCACGGTCGAACCCTTCACCTCCACCGTCTCCGGCTGGCGCCCCTTCGCCGTGGCCGCGCTGGTGGCGATCGTCACCACCCTTCTGTTCCTGCTCGCCGGACGCTGGCTGGCCCTTCTGCTGGCGGGCGTCATGCTGGCGGCCACCGTCTCGGTGTTCCTCGAGATGTACTTCCGGCCCAACCTGCTGAGGCCGTTCATCCGCAAAGGGTCCAGCCGGAACGTGCTGGCGAGGGTGCCTGCGGCGGCCTCGGCCGCAGAGCCGGCCCCGGACGCCGCGCCACGAGC